>NZ_JBLWEX010000294.1:0-41068 GCF_048323875.1 Yersinia sp. LJYL362 | reverse complement strand
GCTTTAATTTGTTGAGCAGCGGCTATTTGGCTAAATAAAATGGCAGAAATAGTCAGACAGAGTGTTGGTAGTGGCTTAGGAAATTTCATTCAGTGGTCTCCAGAAGTCATTAAAACAATAAATAAAAAGGCGATATTTCTCATAGTGGAATAGTTATATAAAGGGCTTTTCCTTTATCCCCAGGGTATTCAACCTAGCTGTTTACATTTGCTTTTAAATTGACCATTGTCACAGAAAAAGAAACGATAGGAACTGCGTTTCAATAATTGTGAAGTTGCATTTCATGATCACATAAACCCTATTAAATGCAGGAGAAAAGAGAGGGTTTATCGGGTAATAAATGTGACGCAACTTGAAATGGCTAACGTTTTAGTCCAAATGGCGGGGTTCTGATATTGTGACAAGCGAGGTTAGCTACTAATATAAAACGCTATAAATCAACATGAATAGGACAACGCGTGACCTCGGTATTTATCCGTAATTTTACCTTTGCTGCACTCCCAGCCGCCGGTTTGAATGACCAACCCCTGTTTCATGGGCTTTTGGCTAAATGTGATTTTGATGTGAATGAATATCGGGATGAGCTATTTGCCGTGTATGGCATCGCGTTTCCTGGCAGTTTACAAAAAGCCGTTGCAAAACGGCGTGCTGAATATCTGGCAGGGCGCTTTGTTGCCAGACAGGTATTGAATATGTTGGAGGCTCGCGATTATCCATTGGCAAATGGTATCGACCGCGCGCCACTGTGGCCGACCGGTTTGATTGGTAGCATCAGCCATAATAACCAACGTGCTTTGTGCACTGCACAGATAATCACACCCGCCGGAGAGCCTATTGAAGCCAGTTCCCGTCGGCATGGTATTGGTCTGGATATCGAAAGTTTAATTGCTGTTGAAAGAGCCGCTAACTTATGGCCGGGTATTCTCAGTGAAGAGGAGCATCATTGTTTCCAGGATGGGCTATTACCTTTTAACCATTTGCTGACATTGGCTTTTTCCGCGAAAGAGAGTTTATTTAAAGCCGTCTATCCGCAGCTTGGGCGTTATTTTGATTTTCTCGAAGCGAAGCTATTGAGTTATTCATTAGACACCGGGCGTTTTGAATTACAGTTGTTGCGAGAATTAAGTGAAGATTTTCCTTCGGGCCGTTGTTTTACCGGATGTTTCACATTAAATGACAGTGATGTACAGACCTTTATTGCTTATTAATCATGGTATTATTACTCTTGTCATTATTTTTAATGTTTTTAAGTTGGAAAGTTCAATGAGAATAGACTAGATATTTAGCTATCTGAAATATTTATTGATAGGAAATCATGAAATATATCGTCTTATTTATTTTCATCTTATGCGTAGTCTATGTGCACTTTCGCGGAAAGGTTCGTTATAAGTTCTGGCGTCAACTCTCAGACCATTCGACATTTGTCTCACCAATCAATGTCTTTATGTATTTATTCTCGCGCGTTCCTGGCACGCCTTATTTAAAACAAGACTTGTTCCCTGAACTTGGCGTACTGCGAGATAACTGGTTAAAAATCAGGGAAGAAGGTAAGGCATTAATGGAAGTCCAGCAAATCAAAGCATCGGATAAATATAATGATGCCGGTTTTAATTCTTTCTTTAAAACGGGGTGGAAGCGTTTTTATTTGAAATGGTATGAAGATAGCCATCCATCAGCAATGACATTGTGCCCCCACACCACCACCTTATTGAAAGGGCTGCCATCGGTGAAAGCGGCGATGTTTGCTGAGTTACCGGACGGCAGCCGTTTGCCTCGCCACCGAGATCCTTATGCGGGTTCCTTACGTTATCATCTTGGTTTAATCACTCCGAATGATGACCGCTGTTTTATTGATGTTGATGGTACAACCTACAGTTGGCGTGATGGCGAGGGTGTATTGTTTGATGAAACTTATATTCATTATGCTGAAAATCAGAGTGGGCAGGATCGGCTGATTCTCTTTTGTGATATTGAACGCCCGATGCGTTATCGTTGGGCGCAATGGGTTAACCATTGGTTGGGGCGCAATTTGATGAGTGCCGCCACTGCCCCCAATGAAGAAGGGGATAGGACTGGTGGGGTTAACCGTGCTTTCAAATATATCTATGCGGTACGTAAGGTAGGTAAGCGCCTGAAAGCCTGGAATCGCAGAATTTATTATTTGATCAAATGGCTATTATTTGGTGGCATTGCCGCATTGATTTTTTATGCGTTGTAGCTCCAGGTAAGTAAAAAAGTGATCAAATAGCAAAAAGCCCGCATATCTTTCTTTAAGCGGGCTTTATCATTAACATCCGATAGCTCCCACTTTTAGTCCTCCAATCGTGTTATTTGACCCAGGTTTAGGCCAAATTGCACGGCAAAATCTCAGCAATGAGCCGTTAAACTTCAAATGCAAATTTTTATTCCATAAAAAATTATTTTTGAAATAAAATGGTTAGCTGGGTCACAAAAGAACCAACTTTCTTTACTACTCCTTCACTAAAAACCTACCCGTTTTGTCATCTACTTATCATTTTTTTTCATTTAATATCAAATGGATATTTTTTATCGGTGCTGTTGAATAGAGTGTTAGTCCTGTTTTTACTCACCTCAAGTTAGAATTTAAGTATCATATTGTGATCGATATAGAATTTTAATTTCAATATGAATGATATGTTATGTCACAGTTAAGTTATTCAGGTGTTGCTGTGAGTTGTCAGGTGGACAGGCAAGAAATCGAAAATGTAAAAGGGGCGTGCTAAATAGAAAAACACATCATAAGTAATATAACGTCACACTCTGTAAGAAAGTTTATTTGGCTTCAATAACTGCATTTATCTAATTAATAAATCAGAGTGTCAAAAAGTTTTTTCACTTTCTCTTTTGAAAGTGCGGAGACGTTTTTTTTTAAAAACCTTTTTGGCATTAAATGGATACTCAAATAAAAGGTAAGGATATGTCGTTAATGATGAATCTCAACGCACAACAGAGAAAACGATTACATCAAATAACATTAGTCGCTACCTTTGGTGGCTTGCTTTTTGGTTACGACACGGGTGTTATTAATGGTGCATTTTCGTCATTGAAAGAAAACATGGCGCTGACACCGACAACAGTCGGCCTGGTAATGAGTGTACTTTTGGTCGGTGCCGCTATTGGTAGTATCTTGGGCGGAAAACTGGCTGACTTCTTTGGCCGAAGAAAATATTTACTCTATCTCTCCTTTGTTTTCTTCATTGGTGCACTATTATGTGCATTGTCCCCTAATATTACCTGCCTGCTAATTGCCCGATTTTTGCTCGGTTACGCAGTCGGTGGTGCATCGGTTACTGCGCCCACATTTATATCCGAAGTTGCACCAACAGAAATGCGGGGCAAATTGACGGGATTAAATGAAGTAGCAATTGTGTTTGGTCAATTAGCGGCATTTGCTGTGAATGCGGTGATTGGTATTGTTTGGGGACATCTTCCTGAAGTCTGGCGCTATATGTTATTGGTTCAGACTATCCCCGCGATTTGTTTATTGGTTGGAATGTGGCGTTCGCCAGAAAGTCCTCGCTGGCTGGTCAGTAAAAATCGCCGTGAAGAAGCATTAGCCATATTAAAACAGATTCGCCCCGAACAGCGTGCGATTAAAGAATTTGAAGATATCGTCACGTTGATTGATGTTGAAAAAGAAAAGCACTTATATGCGAAGAAAGATTGGGCTATTATTTTTCATACACCGTGGATCTTAAAATTAATCTTGGTGGGTATTGTTTGGGCAGCATTGCAGCAAACAACCGGGGTTAATGTGATTATGTATTATGGCACTGAAATACTGAGAACTGCCGGGTTCTCTGAAAGAATGTCATTGATTTGCAATGTGTTAAATGGCGTCTTTTCTGTCGGTGGTATGGTCATTGGGGTGCTTTTCCTGGTTGACCGGTTTAAACGGAAGACATTAATTATTTATGGTTTCGCACTCATGGCAACATTACACCTGATTATCGCCGGTGCAGATTATTATCTGATGGGTGAAATCAAGGCGACTGTCATTTGGTTGCTGGGCGCGTTATTTGTCGGTGTTATGCAAGGGACTATGGGCTTTCTTACCTGGGTGGTATTAGCTGAGCTTTTCCCATTAAAAATTCGTGGATTATCTATGGGGATTTCGGTGTTTTTCATGTGGATCATGAATGCAATAGTTAGTTACTTATTCCCGGTATTACAAGCGAAGTTGGGCCTAGGCCCGGTATTCCTGATTTTTGCACTTATCAACTATCTGGCGATTATCTTTGTGGTCGCAGCCTTGCCAGAAACAGCTAATAAATCATTAGAGCAACTAGAAGAAGAACTGTCTTCCGGTAATTAATAGGTACTGCTTTATATGAGACAAATGAGTCATAGCGCAAAGGGGACAGGTCATGCTAGATAATATTACTGCTGAAAATATCCATTTAGGGCGTCATGCAAAAAATAAGGCTGAAGTTTTATCCATGGTAGGGAAAGAGTTTAAAGCTAAAGGGTATATTAACCAGGATTGTATTGCTTTCCTTAATGAAAGAGAGCAGCAAGTCTCTACGTTTCTGGGCAATGGTATTACCTTACCTCACCTACCAAAATCAGCTACCAATATTATCGTTAAAACAGGTGTTGAGATCTTCCAATTCCCGGATGGTGTTATTTGGGATAGAAGCAATGTAATGTTTATTGCCATTGGCGTTATCGCGAAAGAAAAAGAGCATATCGATGTGCTAAAAGATATTGCCTCGATCTTTAGTGATGAAATTATTGCTAATGCACTTTCGCTGATTTCAAATAAGCAGGATTTTCTACGTATTCTTAATCGAAAATAGCGGTGAGCTTATATCGATAATACTCAAGCCGGAGAAAATTATCAGATAGCCAAAAGCCCGTTTAAGTTTCCTTAAGCGGGCAGCGCCAATTGTAATGCCAAATGGCGTTTATTCTTGTGGGCCATCGCCTGATATTTTCACTTGGCCGGAGGTAATACCATGAATTTCAATGCCCTGGAAAAAAGCCTGCCCTGGCGTCACCTCTACTTTCTGTGGCGGTGAGTTTGCTGTCTGACGATAGATAACATAGGTGTTCCCTGAGTCATCCCTGTGTAGCGCTGCGGGAGGCACCGCAATGCCTTGTTCATTGCGATAGAGAACGACCATGAGTTGGGCGCTCATACCTATTCTTACGCGTTGTGCTGGCTGAATTGATGATGAGTCAACATCAATTGTGACATCAAATTTAGCGCCAGCCTGTTGACTATCACCAACATTCCCTTGCATACCAATGGCGGCGATATGTCCCGTTAACTCCAGCCCGGCAAACCCATCACCGGTGATTTGCACCGGCATACCTTCCCGTAATAGATGTAAATCGATCTCTTCTACGCGCGTTAGTATTCTGAATGTATCTTGATTAATAATATCGATCAGCGGGGTGCCTACGTTGACGGGCATTCCGGATTGTATGAGAAGCGGGCGACTATGTTCTGGGATTATGGGGCTGACAATATAACCTGCTACGGGAGCTTTCACTTCCTTGCGGGAAAAAGCGGCCTGTAATGTATCGTATCTGGCCCGCGCGTTGGTTAGCTCTATATCTGCTATCTGGCGCTCCAGCCCCTGACTATGCGCAAGTGTTGTCATTAATTCATCTTGCGCCGCAATAAGGTCCTGCTGCTGAACTTCCACTTGCTGAGTGAGTGCGTCAACCTCCATACGAGCAACTATTCCTCGTTTAAATAGGGATTGCGTATCCCGCAAACTGTTCAGGCTATTTTTTAGCGTTTGCTGGGCCGTGCTGACAGCTCGTCGTGCGCGGGAAACCTCTGTGCTATGTGTCCAGTTTTGCAGTTGTTGCGTTTCACGCTGCGCCTTCATAAGTTCAGCCTGCGCCTGACGAAGCTGTATTTCAAGTTGTGACGTATCCAGCGTCAGTAGGATTTGGTTTTTTTCGACGTATTGCCCCTCATGTACATTGACCTGTTGCAGGACGCCGTCAAAGGGAGCCGTAATAGCGACTTGAGTTGCCGCCTGAATACGGCCAACCAACCCGAGCTGGTTTTCCAGGGGCTGCGGAACGATGTGCAACCAGTGAGTTACCATATGAGGGGCTGATTGACGGGAAGACCAGGCTGATAACCCTGACATGACACTTAGCACCAATATAAACAGCGCTACGCCACATTTATATTTGTGCAGGATTAACTTATTAAAGTAGCGGGTTATCGCAGACATTATTTTTGTTATTCATCGCCAATATGCATTTTATTAACCACGCTGTAATCACAGTGATTATCTGTTGTAACTGACAGCTTATTTGATGTCAGCCGCCCAAGCGGAAGTGTATTTTTTACTGCTTTCAATGCTATTTGCCATCAACATATCCCAGACAGTTTGGCGCTGCTCTTTGCCGTTACCGGATTCGCCGGTGACAAAGTTGAAATCCATTTTAATCAGATATTGCAGTCTGGTCAGATAATCCTCGGGATACTGAGCCTGTTCTATTTTGGGTAATTCTTCATAATGCTGCAAAACTGATTTAAAGAAATTGGTCTGTTTGAATTCGCCCTGAGCCCATTCTATTTTACTCTGAGCGACGGCCATAACCCGCCAACTCTCTTCTTGGTCATAGGATTCTTGCCACGCGGCCCGACGCTCATTAATGGTAAATGAACCGCTGTCATCGTAGGCAATCAAATCTAATTGCTCCCGCGACATACCCTGAAACGGATTGCTCGCAGCACCATTAGTAAAAGCGGTTGCCTGCTTTGCTCGTGCCAGCCGTTCGGGATTATTGGTATCAGGTACTTCTTGATCGTAAGATTTTCGACTGTTGTAATATCCCATTCCGGTTATTTGATTTAGTAAGGAATTCGACTTTGCGGTTAATTCCTGTCGAGACATTTTTGCATCGCGTTCTTCCGCACGCAAAGCTGCATCGCTTAATTGCTGGGCTAAAGAGGACAAGTTACTATTGGTGGCTGAGCCAGTAGAATTAGGCAGATCTTCCGCCTGAAGGTTTCCACTATTATTTTTAGTATCGCTATTTTTATTTGCATACTGGGTATTGGGTACGGAAGAAAAAACGTTAATTTTAATCACTCTGACCTCCTGGAAGTTAAGCAGAACATGAATTAAACAGAACATAAGTTAAACCGAACACTGATAATTTGAATATCACAACGATAAATAATAAAAGCAGGCACCCATAGAGATGCCTGCTCATTGTTATCTCATGGTAATCTGCACATCTGAATCATAAGTAGTTGGATTAGCATAAGTTACGGTTAGATTACATCTTGCCCCATTGGTAGGGGTGGAGCTTTTAGTCCATTGTGGTACTTTATTCCCCAAGACATATTTCACAGTATATTGCATATCGAACTGGCAAATTTTAGTCCCTATTTTGTAACGAACATGCATTGCGCCAACATCAGCGACAGGGTTGGATATTGTGTAAGTATTTGAACTACCGCCTGGAACTGATGCCTGCGGTTTAGGGGTCGAATTAGCCTGGGACATTATCTCTGCTGTTGTTGTTGGTGAAAATACGGCATCCGGCGCCGTCGCTGCACCCAGATTTTTAAACGTGACATTAAATTTCGGACCGGCATGAGCGGCCGTAGAAATTAAGGCAGTCGAGGTGATGACAGCAAACAAAACAGCTTTATTAAATTTCATTTAAAACTCCATTTTAAATTATTTGGCCGCATTGATAATGCCCAGGAAATATCACCGATATGTTGCAGCCAATGACATAAGAATTTCCTGTGTGAAAGAATATCGGTAGGTCAGGCAATAACTTTATATTTTTCTAACTAAGGAAAGATGTTTTTTTTAAGTTAAATCATCCTAAAGTGAAATTTATAAACCAATGGCGTATTAATTAATAATCGATATGAAATAATATTAAATGATATTATTAGACATATTAGTCATCTAAGGAAATATCCCAGCTTTCTAATGTGGTACCCAAGGTTTGGTCTAGCTCGGCTTGGGCGTTGAGATAGCTAATTTGCGCATTGAGTCTGGCGTTTTCGGCGTTGCGGAGATCGTTTTCAAAGCTGAGCACCTGAAAGTTACTTGAGCGCCCAACGCTGAGTTTTTCTCGCTCAATGTCCAATTTTCGTTTCGAGAGGTCTCGCGCCCGCTGAGCTATTTCGAACTGCCGCCAGCGTACGCCAATATCCCGGACGGCATTGATAACCTCGCGTTCCAACTGCTGTTGTGCCTGCGCGAGCAGTATGTCCTGATTACGCAAGTTAACCTGCATTTGCACTTCCGCCTGACGAGCCGCCAGATCGTTGATGGGGATTTCTACCTGTACTCCGACATAGTTTTCCCAGTTGCGAGATGAGCCGGTTTGCGCATTACGCGCTTGCATCTGATTTGCTCCGCCAACCAGTGATACATCCCACAGACGGCCATTTTGAGCAACCGTCAGGTTAATATCGGCTTGCTCTCGGGCAATAATTTGAGACAAATAGGCCGGTTGTAGCGCTAGCGCCTGCGCCATAGCTTGGGCGGGTTTAATCTCAATACGCTGGGCTTGAATTTTCTCTGTCGCCACAATTGGCGTGTTTAAATCCAGTGCCAACTGTTGCAATAAGGCAAGGCGTGCGGTATCTACCTGGTTCTTCGCTTCTTCATACGACAGTTCCTGTGTGGCGACATCAGCCTCGGTTTGGACAATTTCATATTCAGCCATCCGACCTGCATCAATCATGGCGCGATTGACCTCAACCAGTTTTCTCGATCGCTCAAGAGCATCATAGGCAATTTGCAATTGTTCCTGCGCTTTGAGCAATTCGCGATACCCTGAGATAATTTGAGTAATGCTTTGTGAGACGGTTGACTTAAGTGCCAACAGATTCAGCTGTTCGGTCAAACGAGCCAGACGCACCGGTGCCGTGGCAACTTCGTGTCCAGCCCCACGTAACAAAGGCTGAATGACGGCAATGTTGGCACCATCATTATTTGATTGTCCGGCGACGTTTGCTTTGGTTTGGCGGTAGGTCCAACCCAAACTGACCCTTGTGCCATAGGGTGTCAGTAATGTTGTGGTGGGGGCTATATTTCTTTGTTGATAATTATCTGATTGATTGCGGTTGGACAAATAACTACCACTCACCACCATTTTAGGCGTAAAGCTGTCCTCAGCTACCCGCAAGTCGAATTTTTGTCCAATACGCTCAAGATAGGCACTGCGAATGGTGCGGTTATCGCGCAATCCAAAATAAATGGCATCACTGAGTGTTAAATTGATAGGCTCAGAATCGGTAGGCACATTTTTAAGTGTTACCGAAGGTGCTCCGGGCCTTGAGGCAAAGGCTGGGCTTAGCGATGTCTGCGCTCCATCCGACCGAGAAGCGAGCATCAGGGTGGCCAGTAACATTAGATTTACGCCGTAATTATTCATCCCGCAGCGCCTTTGCCGGTTGCAGCCGTGATGCTGTCAGCGCCGGATATATGCCAAAAAATAGCCCGGTTAGCACCGAACTGACTATGCCTAACGGCAATGATAGCGGAGAAAGCGAAAATGCAGCCCATCCAGAAAAGTAGACAAACAACCAGGCGGCACCGGTGCCACATAGCGCGCCGATCGCCGCACCGGCTAACGTCAGGGTGATGCTTTCAAAAAGAAATAGGTTAGCGATATCACTGGCGCGTGCGCCGAGTGACATGCGCACACCAATTTCTCGCTTGCGCTGTGAGACATTCATTAACATCACGTTCATCACCCCAACGCCTCCCACGAGCAGTGATATGCCGCCAAGCCCTGCCAGCAACCCCGCAAACATACGTGACTGTTGCGCCATACCTGCCAGCAATTGTTGAGGAATATGAATCGCGATATCCCTATCGGGTAGTAGAGCAGCAAGATATTGCTGTAACTCTGAAGCAATGTGCTGTTGGTCATCGCCACCACGGGTTCGCGCCAGCAATATTGTGGGCAGAGAAGAGGGGGTTACGCGATGCATCCCGGCAATGGGGATTAAAATACTGTCATCGATAGATATCGGAATCATTGGGTTTGTCCCCCAGGGATGCAAAATACCGATAACCTGATATAGATATCCTTCTAGTTGTAGCTGAGCGCCGGGGAAAATTTGAATATCGTTGGCTGCCATTTCAGCAACGACATTCGCACCGAGCACCACATAGGTATTTTGATCATCATAACGGCTTAAAAATCGGCCTTGCGCGATCTGTAAATCCAGCACCTGAGCTAATTGTGCATTGACGCCTGCCACCATTAAATTTACCGAACGCCCATGAGTTCTCACTTCAGACGATGCTACGGTGAGAGCAGAGACTGACTGTATTTCTGGTAATGCTTTTCGCAGCAGATATTCATTCAGGGCTGATGATTGATAGCTCAGCGGCTTAGCCGTAGGTGGTAGCTCAATATTAGCGACCAGCAGATCGCTGCCCATTCCTTTAAATACACTCATGGCCTGTACTTCGGCGTTATGACCAATATTAATCAGAGCCACCACAGCGGCGCATCCGACAGCTATCCCTAATAGAGCCAGAAGTGCGCGTCGCCCAAGCAATCGCAGGCTATCAAGAGATTCAATGAGCAGTTGAAGAAGAGTGGGCCCATAACGTGGGATATCACTCATGTGACGCCTCATAAACCTGACCATCCTTGACCTGTAAGCAGCGCTGCATTCTCGCGGCGATGCCCACATCATGCGTCACAATAACCAGCGTCACTGCATGCTCTCGATTGAGAGTTAGCAATAAATCGATGATCTCCTGTGCGGTCTGGCTGTCTAGATTACCGGTAGGTTCGTCGGCCAATAGCAGAGAAGGTTCACCGACCAAGGCTCGAGCAATGGCAACACGCTGGCGTTGACCACCAGATAAATCCGCCGGGTGATAGAGCAGGCGGTCACCTAGCCCCACTTGGATCAATTGCTTTTGGGCCAATTGTCGGGCCATTTGTCGTGAAACACCGCGATAAATCAGCGGTAGCGCTACATTATCCAGTGCATCCAGTCGAGGTAGTAGATTGAAACTTTGAAAGATAAATCCGATGGTTCGGTTACGTGCCATCGCGCGTTGGTTGGCGCTGGCCGCAAACATGTCCTGCCCGTTCAGCAGATAGTGACCAGAGGTTGGTTTATCCAGCAAGCCAAGAATAGTGAGTAGGGTACTTTTACCCGAACCCGATACTCCTACGATGGCGCAATTTTGGCCTTGGGGAATGGAGAACGAGACATTATGCAAAACGGGATGTACGGTTTTTCCTGAGTAGAAGGTGCAGGATATATCTTGTAGACAAATTAAGTCTGTCACTGATGCTTCAATCATCTGCCATCCCTTTCGCTTTTATGCTTTCGACCAATTCCTTGCTGGCCTAATCAGACTGCATGGCCCGGTAAAAAGCCATGCAAGGTGCATCAAATTGATAACCCAAAGTCCCCCGGTTAATTAACGGCTGTAACCGGCTAAAACTTCAGTTTTTTCTGTAATGACTCATTATTGATATTGGGAGAGGGTAGGGAACTCTGGGATGGGTTGAATAGAGGGGGCTGGTGGGGCTTATCTAAATTTGGCTTTCTGGCTGGGTACAGCCTCAAAAATAACAGGTATAATCCCACAAATTATTCAACTGACTTAGAAACGAAGATGACAAAACTTACCTTACAAGAGCAAATGCTAAAAGCTGGATTAGTGAGCAGCAAGAAAATGGCTAAAGTCCAACGAACAGCTAAAAAGTCACGAGTTCAGGCTCGTGAGGCGAGAGAAGCTGTGGAAGAAAATAAAAAAGCACAACTTGAGCGTGATAAACAGCTAAGTGAACAACAAAAACAAGCTGCTTTATCTAAAGAATATAAAGCTCAGGTGAAGCAGCTTATTGAAATGAACAGAATCAACCTTGCAAAAGGCGATATTGGTTTTAACTTCACAGATAATAATTTAATTAAAAAAATAGTTGTGGATAAGATGACGCAAGCTCAGTTGATTAGCGGTCGTCTCGCTATTGCTCGAGTTGTTGCGGATAACAATGGCGAAAGTGAATACGCTATTATCCCCGCGAGTGTCGCCGATAAAATTGCGCAGCGAGATGCGAACAGTATTGTCTTAAATAGTACTCTAAGTCAGGAAGAGCAAGATGAAGAAGATCCGTATGCTGATTTTAAAGTGCCCGATGATTTGATGTGGTAATTAGCCGTTCTCAGAACGGGCTGGCATGACTGATTTTGATCCATTCCTCGCTAATGGGATGAACAAAATGTAACTCACTGGCGTGCAGCATCAGTCGTGGTGTCTGCTCGGTTCCCGGCAGCAAGCGGCCGCCATACAGGTCACAGCCCCAAATCGGGTGGCCCAACTGCTGGCAGTGGATGCGCAGTTGATGGGTACGCCCGGTTTCTGGGATGAACTGTACCCGCGTCAATGGTAGTAACCTTCCGTCTTCCAACTCATGATAAAAACGTTCAACGACCCGATAGCCGGAGCGAGCGGGCTTGCCGTGAGTTGCGCAAATCGACATCAGTGGGAACAGCGCCGGATCTTTGGCAATTGCTGCGTCTATCACCCCTTCGTTGTCATCCAGATGCCCGCAAAGCAAAGCGCTGTACACTTTGGTCACTGTACGCTGGCTGAACTGTTGGCAGAGTGCGGCATTGATAGCTCTATTGCGCGCAATGATCATCAGCCCGGAAGTACCGAAATCGAGGCGGTGGACCAGGGTGCAGCCGGGGAATATCTGAACCAGCCGATGATGCACCGAATCGAGATTTTGCGGATTTTTCCCCGAGAGGCTGAGTAACCCAGTGGGTTTATTGATAAGCACCAGGTGATCGTCCTGATAGAGCGTCTCTATCTTGTCATGGCACAGCGGGGCAATAAAAGTATCGACGATCTTAGACATTATGTAAGTACACCCGTTTAGTTCCACGCATTTTTGAGACTTCCACATTTTCAACCATCAGGTGCTGGCCTTCTGATATCAGGTTATGAGTAAAGCAAAAAGCCCGCTTAAGTTTCCTTAAGCGGGCTTCTCTAATTTGGCTCCTCTGACTGGACTCGAACCAGTGACATACGGATTAACAGTCCGCCGTTCTACCGACTGAACTACAGAGGAATCGTGTGAACGGGGCGCATGATATCTAGCATACCCGATACTGTCAACGCTAAATTAGTACATTTGGGTCGACTGCTCAGCATCTGAGCAAAGAAGGTGTTTATTGCGGTTAAATAAAGCTAGCCTGGTGTTTTTATTCTTCCTCGCATCTTGTATTACCTAAAGTGACGAGTGGATAACTAACCCATTGGAGATGAACTTTCAATATTTTGGCTCTCGTTTTCCCAGCGTTTTAGTCTGGCCAGCGGATCCTGGCGATAGAAAGTACAGAAATGCCGATACACCGCCGGGAAACGGTTTTCTAATAGCTCAGGTGCGCTGAAAAAATATTCAGATAACACAGCAAAACATTCTGCGGGATCACTGGCGGCGTAGGCATCCATACTGGCAGCGTCAACTCCCACCATATCTATCTCATCTTGAATGTTGTCCATCGCCTGGTGTAAGTCATATTCCCATGCTGCAACATCACGCATAGCGATAGGTGGCACGCCGTTTGAGTGCCCGCCGTTGCGCATATCCAACTTATGAGCTGCTTCATGGATAACCAGATTAAAGCCTGATAAATCGAATGAGTCTTGAATATCTTGCCAGTTCAGAACAATAGGCCCTTGCTCCCAGCTTTGGCCGGACTGCACGGTTTGCCCAGAATGAACCAGGCCGGCATCATCTTGCCAGTCGTCGTCAACCACAAAAGGGGAGGGATAAATCAGCACTTCATGAAAGCCATCTAGCCATTTCGCTCCCAGTTCCATAACTGGCAGGGCGAATAGCAGTGTCAGACGGGCCTGCATCAGCGGTGTTAATACTAACCCTTGTAGTGGCACCAGGCGCTTTTGCTGCAACAGGTGACTTGCGACAGAAACCAGCCGCTGTTGTTCCTCCTCATTTAAAGGTGCCAATAGGGGGATATTCAGCGCTTCACGCCACTGTGCAAGCATCTCCGCTTGCGGTTGGTTTGCTTTCCACAGCCACTTAATCATCAGGTTGCTCACAAAGTGATAATTCGAACGTCTAAAGCAGGGAAGTGTTGTTGTAAACATGCCGCAAAAGTGGGCATGAACGCAACCGTTTCATGGAGAGATACCCGAGCACTTGAAAGGGCCGCCTCGAAAACCAGTGAGAAGCTCATCTTGCGGAGGAGTAAAATTTCTCACGCTCTTTCATTATTCAAGCACTTATAGAAAAAAAATTCAGCGATCCTTATCACAGTAAGTGGGTGAAATCAGGCGATATATCTTCGTCATACGTCAAGCTACAACTGTGTTAGCGGCTTTACTGCAACTCGAATAAGTGGCCTGATACACACTATAACCTTCAGCTCGCTGCGACCACTGTGGGCTATTTAAATATTTCTGGTTAATCGATTGTAAAATACAATCCCGCTTTTTAACTTTCCTTTATCACTTTTGTTATTTCGCTTTATCTGACTGCATTGCTAGCTTCTAGGTGCTTTACCAGGGGATTGCACAAAGAAAAAGTGGCAAATAACAAGCAGTGAATAAAAGGATAATAACAAGATGACAAAGAAGAAGACGCTGAATACCGCGATAGCTGCCGGTCTTTCTGGGCTGGTTTTATTGGCGGGTAGTGTCCAGGCACAAGCTGAAGCACTCTCCCTTCAAGGGAAAACAATCGGTGTGGCGGTGGTTGGCACACAACACTTTTGGGATCGCGAAGCCTTTAAAGGGGCATCCAGTGAGGTTGAAAAACTGGGAGGGAAAGTGGTGGCGGTAGATGGTGGGCGTGATAACCAAGTGCATGCCGATAACCATGATATTTTGCTGGCGCGTAAAGTCGATGCGGTTATCAGTATTTTAGGTGACAGCGCAGTTGAGCCTAAATTTAAAGCATTACAGGCAGCAGGTATCCCGATATTCACTGTCGACCATGTGTCACCTTATTCCATCAATAACACCACCTCCGATAATTACACCATCGGCAGCACCATTGGCCGCTATACCGCAGATGCGTTGGGGGGAAAGGGCAATATAGCGGTATTTAATGCTTTCTCTAATTCATTGCGTATTTGTGGTATTCGCTACGATCTGTGGAAATATGTACTGCAGGATTATCCCGGTATTAAAATTATTCAGCCGGAATTGGCGGAGCAATATGCTAACTCGCCGGAAGATGCCCGTAAAAAAACGTTGGAGTTATTGAGTCAACATCCGAAAGGTACCTTGGATGCTATCCATGTTGCCTGCTGGGATCAGCCTGCTATTGGCATTGTGCAGGCATTGGAAGAGAGCGGGCGCGCAGGTGATGTCAAAGTGACGGCGATTGATGCCGGGCCAGAAACGCTGGAAATCATGGCAGAAAAGGGCAGCCCACTGGTTGCCAACGTCGCGCAACAACCTAATCTGATTGGCAAAACTTCTGCGGATAACGTAGCACGCTACTTTGCCGGTGAAAAATTACTGCCACAAACTTTCGTACCGGTGCTGCCAGTTAACGGGCCAGAAGAGGCGAAGGCAGTCTACAAGCAGCTTGGTTACGGCGATTTGAAATAACACCATGACATATTCTGCTTATTCAGGCACCCACGCTGTGGGTGGCCTTGAAATGAACAATATTAGAAAGTCGTTTCCGGGAACTCTGGCACTGGATGGCGCAGTGCTGCGGGTTCTTCCGGGAGAGGTACACGGTCTTATTGGCGAAAATGGTGCTGGCAAATCAACCTTGATCAAAATTCTGGCTGGGGTTTATCAAGCTGATAGCGGAGAAATTCTCGTTGATGATAAACGGCTTAACCCCGTTACAGCTAAAACTGTCCACGCCAGTGGTGTCCGCTTTATCCATCAGGAATTGCACTTAATCCCGCATTTTACTGTGACTGAATCGGTCTTTATGGGACAAGAATTACGTCACCCGTGGCTGGGGCTGGATAAACGTGCGATGCGGCAAAAAACAGAGCAATTTTTCAGGCAAATTCTGAATACCGGGATTGACGGCAATACTTTGATCAGCGAACTGAGTATTGCTGAACGCAAATTAGTACAAATTGCCCGAGCGCTGATTGATGGTCAGGCGCGATTGGTGGTGTTTGACGAGCCGACGGCCCCGCTGGAAGCCAGTGAAGCACAACGGGTGTTTGCCGCTATTAGTGAATTAAAAGCACGCGGTATCGCCATTATTTATATCTCACATTACTTGTCGGAAATAACGGCGTTATGCGACCGCGTAACAGTATTTCGTAACGGGAAGGATATCGAAACCTTATCTCCGGTGACTCAACAGGATATTGTGCCATTAATCCGTTTGATGATTGGCCGAGACCTTGATGCGCTGTTTGCCCCGCGACGCGCTAAAACGGCATTAAAACCCCGACTTGAAGTTAACCAACTACGAGTTAATCGTGCATTTTCTTCTCTGAGTTTTCAGGTTGCTGAAGGTGAAGTCGTCGGGATTGCCGGTCTATTGGGCTCAGGGCGAGACGCGCTCATTGACACCCTTTACGGCCTGCGACGGCCAAGTAGTGGGAACATCACTATCAATGGTAGATCGCAATCAATTCTCTCTCCCGCTGAGGCTATTGCACAGGGCATTGTGCTGGTGCCACGAGATAGGCGCCATCAGGGATTGGTGCTGGAAATGCCAGTGACCGATAACATTAATTTGGCGTCATTATCCGATGTGGCCTTGGCTGGTTGGGAACAACGCGGTAAAGCGGCGGTGCGCGCCGAGGGGTTAGCAAACCGTCTACGTATTCGGCCCAATAATCTTCGCCAGCCGGTTCGCTTCCTCAGCGGCGGTAATCAACAGAAAGTGATTTTAGCCCGTTGGCTGGCAACAGATGCCAATCTGTTTATTTTGGATGAACCAACATTGGGTGTGGATATGGGGGCCAGAGCTGAGATTTATCAATTGGTTGAATCATTGGTGACCAGCGGCAAAAGTGTGTTGGTTTCCTCCAGTGATGCCAGCGAGCTGATCGGATTATGTGACCGAATTTTAGTGATGTTACGCGGTGAGTTGGTGGCAGAAGTCTCAACACAAGACTTAACTCAGGAAGCTTTATTGGCATTAACCACCGGCAGCACGCCCTCTACGTCGCCACTGTCAGAACAGGAGGCACTGATATGAGCCAACTCAGTCACGGGCAGGTAAAAAATAAGCCTTTTGTTGGCAAGCGTTTCTTGCCGAATCAACGGCAATTCATTGATAACATACCGATATTACTGTTCGCGGCTTTATTACTCTTTCTCTGTGTACAGGCACCTTATTTTCTCGGATGGCAAAATATCACCACCATTCTGCGCCAGACGGTGCCACTGGCTATCCTCTGTTTCGGTTTAGTTTGTGTGGTGACCGGCGGCGGAGATGATGTGGTTTCGGGTGGTATCGATATTTCGCTACCCGCAATTGCGGTTTTGGCGGCGGCCATCATCAGTGATGGCCTGACCAATCAAGGTGCAGGTTATTTGACCATCGCTATCTGGGCGGTGGGTGCCTCATTACTGGCGGGCGCAGTCAATGCCGTGTTGGTGGTCTGGGTCAGATTGCCGCCATTACTGGCGACATTGGCCAGCTCCGTCGCCTTTATCGGCATAGCTAACCTAATAACTCAGCAACGACGCATAAGTGTGACCGATAGCGCGATGGTGGCTTTTCGCGATAATCGTTACTGGCAATTGCCGGTTGCCGTTTGGTTTATGTTGCTCATATTTGCCGTATTGCTCTTTGTTCTCTACCGAACTCGCTGGGGGTTACATTTACAGGCGAGTGGTGGCAATCGCGAAGCCGCAGAAATGTCGGGTTTACCGGTTAAACGGCTGGTGGCGCAATCATATATGCTGGCCGCGCTCACCGCCGTGTTGGCCGCATTAGCGCTGGTAGCTCGGGGATCTGGAAGCTCGCCAGGGACTGAAGAGTCATTATTGCTAGAAATGGTTCTTGCTACTTTTATCGGCTCTGCATTTTCACGTCGGCGGGTCGTGACGATTGGCGGCGCATTGCTCGGCGCTTTGCTAGTGAATGCGTTATCGAATGGGTTGGCGTTATTGCGCGTCGACATTTTCTGGGTTGGGGCGATAAAAGGTGCGCTGATATTACTGGTGCTGGCGACCTCGGCATTGAAGTCTGGCGGGCGTTACTGATGAAAAATGTGAACATTCAATACCGTCAACGGGCCTTGCCTGTTCTGAAGTACTTACTCATTCAGTATGGGTTTGTTTTAATATTAGCCGCTTTTTTTATTTTTTTCTCATTGAAAACACAGGCCTTTTTCTCGACTGGTAATCTGCAAAATCTATTACAAGGGAATGCCATCCTACTGATTGTGGCGCTGGCGATGACCTTGGTAGTGACGGCTGGCGGGATAGATCTGTCGGTCGGGGTGGCACTGGATTTTGGTGCAGCTTTTGCGCTTATCGCCCTCAAGCAATACCAATTATCTTGGCAAGTGGCGATATTGGCCGCTCTGGCGGGAGGAGCATTAATTGGTTTACTGAATGCCTTCTTAATTGTTTGGTGTAACGTTAAACCCTTTCTGGCGACATTGGGGACTTATTTCATCGGTAGCAGTGTGGAGCGGATTTATACTGATGGCGGTGGGCCGATCGCTTTCCGGCGTATGGCGCAGGAATATCACAATCTGGCGGTGGGGTCATGGGCCAATATTCCCTTACCGGTGATTTTTGCCGGGGCGCTGTTTCTGCTCTATTTTATCTTTTTTGAACGCACCATCTTTGGTAAGCGCATTCATGCACTGGGGCTGAACAGTCAGGCGGCAAATGCAGCTGGTATTCGGGTAAAACGCTATTTGTTCTGGACATTAATTATTACCTCCGTGACCTGTGCATTAGGCGGGGTGATCTTATCCGCAAACTTGCGCCAGTTTACGCCCCTTGCGGGTCAGGCCTATTTACTGGACGCCATTGCTGCCGTATTTATTGGTACCGCTTTCCATGCTCAGGGGCGGCCGAATGTCCCAGGCACTCTCGTCGGCGTGTTATTTCTTGGTATGGTTGCCAATGGTTTAAATCTATTAGGTCTTGATTTTATTGTTAAAGATGCATTGACTGGCATTATTTTGGTTGGTGCGTTGGCACTGTCATTTATCCAGCGCAATCTTAAACGCTCCCAACGTGCAGTAGCATACGAATAAGGAAATGCAGTGAGTAAATTTGATGCGGTGTTTGTTGGCCTGACCATTTTAGATATTGCCGGGCGTCCGGTCACCGGTATTCCTGAAAAGGGCGGGGTGCATTTTATCGATCAAATTCGTCTTAACCCGGCGGGGACTGCCAGTGGTGCGGCGATGAATGCTGCCAAGTTGGGTATTCATACCGCGACTTCTGCTTGTCTGGGAGAGGATGAGAAAGCCGATTTTATTCTAAGTGTTTATCATAAGCTGGGGATTGATAGCTCACTTATCCAGCGCACTACGCAAGCAGAAACCTCGGCCACAATTTTGACTATTCGACCCGATGGTGAGCGCCCCGCATTGCATTGTCGAGGGGCATCTGACCATTGGTATGTCGACGATATTGATTTTGATAGGGTATGCGATACCCGATTTTTGCACCACGGCGGCAGCGGGTTACTGGCTGCGATGGACAAAGGCCAAAGCGCGCGGCTTTTGCATCATGCAAAAAGCAAAGGCGTGGTCACCAGTTTTGACCTCATCGCGCCCAACACACAAACGCTATCATTATTAAAACCCATGCTCGCTGCTATTGATTATTTTATGCCAGCATTAGAAGAGGCTGCTTTTATCTCTGGTCTGGATAATCCGCAGGATATTGGGCAGTTCTTCCTCGATTTAGGCGTGGGTACCTGTATCTTTAAAGCCGGATCGCAAGGGTCTTATGTGATAAGTTCGCACCATAATTTCCGTGTGCCTGCCTATCAGGTGGCAGTGTCAGATACTACCGGTTGTGGTGACAGTTACTGCGGTGGATTTATTGCCGGGTTAGCTAATGGCTGGTCACTGGAACAGGCTTGTGAACTCGGTTCGGCAGTCGCGGGATTAGTGGCAACCGGTTTAGGATCGGATGCCGGAGTGGTTAATTGGGCGCATACGCTTGATTTTATGGCACATACCCCCAGATTGAACTGAAAAGCACTACTCAATATAGCCGGCTCAGTTATAGCGATATAATAAAGGCTCATTGCGTAGAAAACGTTCAATATCCTGTGCAATCATAGCCGTATGTTTAACCAGCGTCTCATGTGTAGCACCGGCAATATGTGGGGTGATAACCACATTATCAAACTCATGAATAAAAGGATGATTGGCGTGGATCGGCTCATGGGCATAGACGTCTAACGCCGCACCAGCCAGTTGTTTGTGGCGCAAGGCATCAACTAAATGTTGCTCAACGACCACCGCCGCGCGTGAAGTATTGATAAAATAAGCCTCTGGTTTCATTAATGAAAACAAGTGCATACCAATTAATCCTTCGGTTTGTGGGGTGACTTTCACATGTAGAGTGACAAAGTCAGACTGACTAAAGAGCAGCTCCAATGTGGTTTTGTGGATGCCTGGTTCGTCCAATTCGACCGCTGAAACATAAGGGTCGGCTACCAACAGCCGCATGCCGAAAGCTCGCGCAATACGCCCAACGCGCTGTCCAATACTGCCATAACCGACAATCCCCAAAGTTTTATTGCGTAATTCCACCCCTTTAAACACTTCATAAGGGCTGTCTTTGGTCACATCCCACACTACATCGGTTTTAAGCCCAGCATTGCCCGGCGTGGTTGCCGTGAATTGCCCCTGCTTCAGAGCGCTATGCGCCTGCGGAATGTGGCGAGCCAGATTCAGCATCAGTGCAATCGTTAATTCTGCCGCCGCATCAGAATTGCGCCCCGGAGTATAAATAACCGGAATTCCCCGCTCTGTTGCCGCATTCACATCAATATTGACCGGATTGGCACGAGTGCAGGCAATGAGCTTCAGTTGCGGGCAAGCTTTAATCACCCGGGCAGTAATATCGTCATAACTGGTGACCAGAAAATCAGCATCGTGGCCGAGTGCAATCAACTGTTCCTCACTCAGTTTGGGTTTCCCTGCCGCCCAACCACTGATAACCAATTCGCCAAGCTGATGGAAATGGTCCAGACTGCCGGCATATTCTGCGGTAAAAAGCGTTTTCATAGATTGTCCTGAGAAGGAGGAGGATATTTAGCGCCATTAAGTTGGCTTAAGGCCTGTTCTCTGGCTTGCCATACGGGCTGTAGCGCATCGCGTAGCTGACGGAAAACTGGGTAAAGCGCGTTATAGATAGCCATTTGTTGTGGGTCGGGTGTGTAGGTCGTGATGTTATCGAGTGAATCTACCAGAGAAGCCGTTTGTCCGATGGCTTGGGCTGCCAACATGGCGGCCCCGCGGGCACCCAATTCTTTTACTTGCCGGGTGACGACCTCGCGGCCAGTGCAATCAGCAATAATTTGCAACCACAAGCTGGAGGCCGCACCGCCACCAGCCAAGTACAGACGCCCACCCGCAGGATAATCAGCGAGAGAATCCTTAATGGCATACGCCAGACCTTCAAAAACCGCTCGTAACAGGTGGCTGTCAGTGGTGTGTTGACTGATACCGAAAAAACCGGCGCGCGCTGATGGGCTGTAAAATGGTGCCCGTTCGCCATTGATATAGGGCTGATAAAATACTCCACCGCAACCGGCTGGCACGGCCTCAAGTTGGCTGCTGGTTTGCAAGAAATCCTTGCTGTCGGTGAGTTCTGACAGCGCCCAATCAATATTGGGAGTGCCAGATTGCAGAGCAAATAGATTGATATAATTGCCACTTAACGCATGAGGGACAAAGCGGGTTTGCCGATTAATACGTTTGAGATCATTGCAAATAATGCCGGTACAGCAAGTGGTGCCAAGGATGGTATACACATCGCCATGATTCACTGCCCCTATTCCTAGTGCGGTTGCCGATACATCCAGCGCACCGGCACAAACAGGGATACCCACTGCTAATCCGGTAATTTGCGCGACCTGCGTGGTGATGTGGCCTGCAATAGCAGCTGATGGCAACAACGGGGGGAATAATCGGGCAGTATGCGTTATTCCTAGTTGCGACAGAACCTCATTTGATAACTCACCGCGCTGCAAATCGAGTAATGAGGTACCGGTATCACTGATTTCTAGCCAGGATTCCCCGGTCAGTTGATAGCGAATCCAGTCTTTGGCAAAAAAGAAGTGGTCTGCTTGCGCCAATGTTTCAGGTTCATATTGCTGTAACCAACGGAGGATCATGCTGCTATTGCACGGCAATAATGGCGTGCCGCTGATGGCGAACAGTTGCTCTTCCAGACCCGGTTTTTGCTTAAAATACTCAACCAATGCAGCGCTACGCGTGTCACTCCACAAGATAGCATTACGCACCGGTCTCCCTTGTTTATCCACTAACCAGACACCTTCTCCTTGCCCGGTTATGCCAATAGAACGAATTTTATTTTGCCGTAATAAAGGCGAGTTCATTACCGTTTTCAAGGTGGAAACCACCCCAAGCCAAAGGCTTTGCATATCTTGTTCTGCATAGCCGGAATGGGGCGATAGAGTGAGGTTATCGACCGATGCAACCAGACACTCATTAAAATGGGTGTCAAATAGTACTGATTTTACTTTTGAGGTTCCTACGTCAATTCCGAGATAATAATCCATCGGGTATTACCATCATAAAAGTCATAATGTTCTGAGTATAAAGGGCTGTGCGCTTAGTAAGATACTGATCCAATATGCTTTTTATTGGATAGTAAAGTTGAAAATTAGCTTAGAGTTACGATGAGGGAATTGGCTTAAATAACACACCATCTCAATATTTAACTGTGATGAAAATGGAAAAAGATATAGTTAATCACAAATATAATGGCTAAAGCAGGTTTTCGATTTTAATCAGTGACCGCTGGAATGCTGTTTTTATATTTCCACGGATAGTACTGGCTATACAATATAAAAATGAGTCTGAGCTGGGGATAGGATGGTTAATTTAATCTATTGATTTAGCATGCATTTATATTTTTATATAAATTATCCCTTCGAGATATTCTCTGGTTTTTTCTTAATTAAGCACAGATTAAAGGATTTTATTCACCGAAATCATGCGATAAAGCGTCGATGCGTAAGACCTTTCCTACACCAAGTCAGCCCTAAGTCTCATATACAAGGAAAGTCTTAAATCGTTTAATAGCAGCATAAATTTTGAGCTCATATTTTGATTTGGATCAACCATATTAAAAATGAATTCAACTCCCAGGCACTAGGCCTATAAAGTTTGGGTATCGCAACGCGATAAACATTATATATCAGGATTATTTAAATGAAAAAGCAACTGGCTAAAATTACTGTACTGTCTTCTTTGATTTTTGGTATTAACGCTGCCAATGCAGAAGCACCTACTGCGGAATTAAAAGTTATCGGTACTTTAACTGTGCCAAGCTGCACCGTGAATGCACCGGATGATGGTGTTTACGACTTTGGTAAATTATCTTCATCTTTGATTAAATCAGGTGCGACCACCACCGCACTGACACCAATCACTAAAAACTGGACAGTAAACTGTGATGCGGAAACTTATCTTAACTTTACACCAGTGGATAACCGCGCAGCATCTGTCAGTACTGCGGGTACGACTAACTTTGGTATGGGTAACGTGAATGGCACCGGTAAAATCGGTTACTACATGGCGCAAATTAAGAATGGTACTGTTGATGGTAAACCATCTAACCTATTCTCTTCTGCAAACGCAGTCTTCACCGCCACTACTTTTGCTAACCTGACCACGGGTATGCGTACCGGTTGGTCATCAGCTGCCAACACCCAAAGCGTTGGTAAAGTGTTCACTGCTGATATTACCGTTAGCCCAATTTTGGGTGGTACTACCGTTATGGCTGGCCCAATCACTGAAGATGCAGAAATCGACGGTTCAATGACTATGAACTTTGCATTCGGTATCTAATTACCCGTACATCAGGGTATAAAATAAGGGCAGACTTATATTTCTGCCCTTTATTTTGCCTGAAGCTCTATTTCAGAATAAGTGCTAATAACATTAATGTATCCGAGTGGTTCTCATTTTATGAAAACGTATATTTTCAAATTCACTCTTTTTACCTCAATAATTTTATCTGTGGCAGCACAGGCGGCTCCGCCTTCGGCAGAATTAAAAGTTAAGGGTAAATTGGGAGTGCCAAGTTGTACCGTCATCGCCCCAGATGGTGGTATTTACGATTTAGGTAAGATTTCAGCCACGAATGTGAAATCGGGTGTCACCACTACAGCATTGCCAACGATGACTAAAAATTGGTCAGTTGCATGCGATTCTCAAACTTATTTGAGTTTTGGTTCTGTTGATAACCGAAATTCTTCTGTCAGTGATACTTCTAGTACCAGTAACCATGGATTAGGATTTATCAATGGTACGGGGAAAATAGGGTATTACACATTAGCAATGAGTAACCCAATGGTTGATGGTGTTCAAACATCTGTGTTTAGTGTTTCTACCAGTGGTACTGCTGGCACAGGTGGTCAGTCATTGGTATTAGCTACGAACGGCCCTCGCAGGGCTTGGTCTATCGCTGGGACAAACACACAAATCGCGGGCAAGGTATTCAGTGCTGACTTCAAAGTGACTCCAACGCTGGCAGGTACGACAGCAATGAACGGCCCAATTACCGAAGATGCGAATATTGATGGCTCAGTTACGATGAACTTCGCATTTGGTATTTAATCGCTATGAAAAGCCTGATTATAAATTCTGCCATCTTATCTTCTTTTCTATTAAGCGTGACCGCCCATGCGGCAGCACCGACTGCTGAATTGAAGGTTAAAGGGAAGATTGGTCTTCCAACTTGCACTATCAATGCCCCTGATGGCGGTATTTATAATGTCGGTGAGATTTCAGCAAGCCAGGTAAAAAGTGGTACCGCAGTAACAGTATTGCCATCAATCACAAAAACCTGGACGGTCACCTGTGATAGCCTGACGTATCTGAGCTTAACCGCGATAGATAACCGTAAAGCTTCTGTTAGTGATAGCACTATTCATAACTTTGGTTTGGGTTTTGTGAATGGTACTGGGAAACTGGGTTTTTATAAAACGACGATGAGCAATGCTACGGTCGATGGTATCAGCAGCTTACTGTATTTTATCGATGCGAATAACGTATTGCAGGGTGGGCATACTCTGGAAACATTAACCAATAACTTCCGTTTTGGCTGGTCTGAAAATGCCACCACAGCGAAAGCAGGTAAAGTATTCAGTGCCGATTTTACAGTAATACCGACATTGGCAGGCTCAACCACCATGGGTGGTGCCATCACTGAAAATATCAATATTGATGGTTCTGCTACAATGAATTTTTCTTTTGGTATTTAATTCATAAAAATCCTATACACAAGGTTGTTTTCGATTCTTAATAGCCTTGTGTACTTTTTATTGTATAAAACAATATTGCTTCTTCACTCATCTGTTTTCCTTACTTTTAAGGACACCACTGTGTTTGCGCGTTGCGTATCGTTTTCGTTTACAGCATTCCTCTTATCTCTTTTCTCTGTAGCGGCTTTTGCCGCCACAAAAGAGGGGGCAGTGACGTTTGATATAAAAACACTGGAAGGATTGGGGTATTCGGCTGAATTAGCGAATTTTTTTAGCCAGCAAGATAAATTTTTACCCGGTCAGCATGATGTCGCTATCATTGTTAATGCCAATAAAACCTACCATATTGCAGCCACCTTCGACAGTGAAGGTAATTTGTGTGTGGATCGTAACTTACTCATTGCACTGAAGTTGCGTCATAAAGACAGTGGCGATAGCTGTGAAAATCTTGAAGCTTTGTGGCCGGGTGTCGCAATAAAGTTATTCCCTGGTCAATTTCGTGTGGAAATGACCTTGCCGCAAGAGGCATTTGATCCCGAAATGGAAAGCAGTGACTACCAAAGTGGCGGTCATGCCTTATTACTGAATTACAATTTGTTCGGCCAGCGGATCGAAACTAATAGCGATAATCTTAATTTATTTCAAGGGCAGTTTCAGCCGGGTATTAATCTGTATAACTGGGTACTGCGTAACCGGGGTTCTTATACCTATAATCAAGGGGTAGGCCACTACGATAATCAGGAAACCTACGCATTACGCGCGGTGGAATCACTGAAATCAGTCGTGCAGCTGGGTGAATTTGGTTTAGTCGGTGACACTTATTCGGGCCTGCCGATCGTAGGTACCCAACTATATTCCGATAATGCTCAACTGAATAATACACAGCTGGTGGTGCCCATTGAAGGGATTGCTAATACCAACGCCACTATTGAAATTCGCCAACGTGGACGTGTTATTTACCGGACCGTCGTGCCACCGGGGCCATTCTCGTTGTCCAATATCAGTAATTTTTCCAGTGGCGTGGTTACTGATGTTGATGTGATTGAAGAAGATGGTACCCAGCAGCATTTTACGGTATCAAATTCTCTTGACCCTAATTTTGAACAGCAGGCGACCACATACCAACTGGGATTGGGCCGTTATCGGGATAGTTTGAATGAAAGTGAAACTAAATCGCCGTTATTAGCATCGGGTGAGGTCTCTTTTAGCCCGGTAAATGCATTGCGTGTCACTTCGGCTGGGCTGGTTTCCCCTGATTATCAAAATCTCAGTGTACAAAATCTTTATAGCGGGCTGGAGAGTGCCTGGTTTTCAGCGGCGGCAAGTTACTCTAATACCAAAGATGCCGGGCAGGGGTATCAGCTGACGTTACAAAATCAGGTAGCCATTAATGGCAATTTAAGCGCTTCATTGTCGACATTATATGACTCATCGAGCTATTGGTCGCCGGATAATGCCCTGAGCAGTGGCAATAATCTGAATGAACTGAAGTACGGCAAACTGAAGAACTCGACATCGGCCGCCGTATCCTGGGCGCATCCTCGTTGGGGCGCATTTTCCTACGTTTTGTCTAATAATATGTATTATCAGGCCGCAGACAGTGTTTCCCATACATTTTCTGCGAGCGAACAATTTGGCCGAGTGACTACCACGCTAAGTTTTCAGTCAACTTCGCAGGGGCAAAATTCAGTCTACATTGGCATCAATATGCCATTGGGTAATGGATCCCTCAGCGGGCGGATGCAACGCAACAATGGCAATATGACCTTAGGTAGTACTTACCAAGGCCGTTGGGGTGATAACAAAGGGTATCAGGTCGGTATAACAGGTAGTGATAGTCAGCGGCGTATTAATGGGGCACTGAATATGAACACGGCGTATTCGCAACTGGCTGGTGGGGTTTCTCAGGCCACTAACAATAGCCGGTCAGCTTATGTTTCGGCAAATGGATCAATGGCTTATGCGAATAACACCTTTGCGACGTCTTCATCGGCAATCGGCGATACCTTTGCGGTGATAAATGTGCCTAGCCAATCTGATTTACGTGTTTCTTCGCCTAGTAGCGGAACGTCAATCACCGATTATGCTGGAACCGCCTTATTGCCATCCGTGATGCCTTACACGGCATCAAAAGCACAGATAAGCACCAAAACACTACCACTGAATATTCGTCTTAACAGCACCAGTGCAGATTTGAAGATGACACGCGGCACAGTGGCAACCCGTAATTTTGAAGCAACCGAGACCCGCCAGTTGCTGCTCAGTATTCGTGATAGTAATGGTGAAATGTTGCCGATAGGCGCTAACGTGCTCGACGAAAAGGGCAACTTCCTGGGAACGATTATTGGTGATGGCAACTTTATGTTGGAAAACAAAGCGATTGGGGCAGCTTTGCGTGTTAAGGCTACCAACCGCAGTGAATGTATTGTGAGTTATGTTGAGCCGGAGAAATTTGACCCGGATGCATTGTATGAAGTTGCCGACGCTGTATGTCATTGATTTTAAATATTGTCGAGCAAGCAGATACTCAGTAACGATTTTTTAGACATAGGATCTATTATGAAAAATATCATGGTTAATAATGGCAGTGTTGGTGCAATGACTGCATACACTCATCTCATCAAACGTGTTAAATCATTTTTGATGTTTAATTTACTGGTGCTGTTAAGTTGCTGGAGTTTGGCATCCTATGCATCTTTCAAATTAGAAAGCACTACGGTTATTTTAAAAGAAAATGAGGGTCGCACCAGCTTTACTATCGAAAACACATCGGCAAACCCAATATTGCTGGTGACTAAATTGGTCGACTTGGATGGCAAAAATCTGAGTAAGCAAATTTTGATTTCCCCACCGGTAACCCGAATTGATGCCGGGCAAAGCCAGCAAGTTAACTTTGTATTGAAGAAAGGCACCGCATTGGATTCAGAAGTTCTGTTAAAAGCTTCGTTTGAAGGTGTTGAGCAGGTGCCGGGTAATGCGACTGTAATGCCAATACGTCAGGAAATTGGTTTTCTTATCCAGCCAAATTCTGTGCCACAGATTAAAACCCCATGGCAAGAATTGGTTTTATCCATCTCAGGTAATAACTTAATGATTAAAAACCCGAGCAAGCATGTGGTTCGCCTTGGCCCTCAGGTGATTTTAGTCCCAAGTAATGAGGTTGTTCCTTTGGGCAGCCCTTATATTATGCCGGGCCAAACCAAACAATTTGCCATTAAGTCATCACCCACTTCAGTGAAAGTCACACCACTGAGTCGCTATGGCTTTGTACAACCCGAAGTTACTGTACCGGTTACACGTTAATAGCAATGAGTCAGTTAACACAAAAAGCGGCCGATTATGGCCGCTTTTGAATTAATGAGGGAACTGAGAGGGCTAGCTGTCTTTTTTCTTGCCAAAAATTTTCAGTAAGGCACCAACGGCACAACCCATCACCACACCTAAAATCACCCATTCAGTAAATGACATATTCAGACCCTTTTATTCGTTTGGGCTGATTATATAAATTATTCCCTGCTTGTCCATGTCTGCCCGACCCTGAATTAATAACATCCCAGCGCTATAGCTTCGCCAGCATCTCTCGGGTAACCAAGACAATACCGCTTTCAGAACGATAAAAACGGCGAGCATCTTCATCAGCGTTTTCGCCAATGACCATGCCCTCGGGGATAATACTGGCGCGGTCTACGACACAGCGGTGCAACCGACAAGAGCGGCCTACATTGACGTCGGGTAGTAATACACAAGAATCAATATTACAGAACGAATTGATTCGCACTCGGGAAAATAGTACCGAGTTGACTACCACGGAACCGGAGATAAAACAGCCACCGGACACCAAGGTATTCATGGTCATGCCATGACTACCAGAGCGATCCTGAACAAATTTTGCCGGTGGCAATGGCTCCGCATAGGTGCGTATTGGCCAATGTGAATCATACATATCCAGCTCTGGTGTAATAGCTGCCTGATCGAGGTTAGCTTGCCAATAGGCATCTAACGTCCCGACATCACGCCAATAATCAGGGGCGTCGGGCGAGGTGGAAACACAAGATAATGAGAACGGATGTGCCCAAACATGACCCTGTTCGGTGATTTTCGGCAGAATATCTTTGCCAAAGTCATGGCTGCTATTTTCGTCCGCGTGATCGCTTTCAAGCAGACCAAACAGGAACTCTGCGTTAAAGACATAAATCCCCATGCTGGCCAGACTACTATTGGGTTTACCAGGCAGAGTAGGAGGATCTTCAGGTTTTTCCCAAAACATTTTCACCTGTAGCTGTTCGGAGACTTCCATCACACCAAAGGCCGTTGCTTCCGTCTTGGGGACTTCAATGCAAGCTACAGTACAAGCCGCACCACTTTCTACGTGATCGAGCAGCATGCGCGAGTAATCCATTTTATAGATATGATCGCCTGCCAAAATCACAACATATTCAGCACGATAGCGGCGGATAATATCCAGATTCTGGAAAACAGCATCTGCGGTACCGGTATACCAATGTTCTCGTCCTTGACGTTGTTGTGCCGGCAACAAATCAACAAACTCGTTCATCTCTTCACTGAGAAATGACCAGCCATGTTGGATATGTTGCACCAAGGTATGAGACTGATACTGAGTTATCACACCGATACGGCGAATGCCTGAATTAAGGCAATTTGATAGTGCGAAGTCGATAATGCGGTATTTTCCGCCGAAGTGAACAGCGGGTTTTGCTCGGACAGACGTAAGGTCTTTAAGGCGTGAACCGCGGCCGCCTGCAAGAATCAGGGCTACGGCTTTATTGGGAAGTTGTCTGGCCGACATGACTCTGTCGATATCGCCTGCTTTCCGCATGTCAGACTCCTTATAATTTGTATGTATAGCCGCTGGATGACAGGCTATTTCCATCAACCCTATTGCGCTAAATACTGTCCGGTCAGTGACCGGATTGATAGTGCGGGCTTATACCTCCTTTAAGTATTAGTGTCGTTAATAACATAATCGGCTAAATATCGTTCTAACAATGAGAAGCGAATCAAGTTTAGCGCGTTCCAGCTTAAAATTTTTCGTCCTTCTATCCCATTTGACGCGGATGTTTGTTGCTTTTCCGCATTGTGAGGCCAGCGATCGTCGACCATACTCGATAGGGCAAAAATATTCGTAGTTTTAATAAGGATATAAAATTATGTCAGTTGCAAAGAAATATCTGCACTTATCCGCAGTCACTTTGATAATGGGCTGTTTTACAGCAGGCGCTGCCCCGATTGTTACAGCGCCGACCGGCTACACATTAGAGCGTGTGGTTATTTTGAGTCGACATGGTGTTCGCTCCCCGACAAAACAAACCCAGCTAATGAATGATGTCACACCTGATAAATGGCCCCAGTGGCCAGTAAAAGCGGGTTATTTAACACCGCGAGGGGCTGAGTTAGTGACGTTGATGGGGGGGTTTTATGGTGATTATTTCCGTAGCCAAGGGTTGTTGTCTGCGGGGTGTCCGGTCGATGGCTCCGTTTATGCACAGGCAGATGTTGACCAACGAACCCGCTTAACCGGACAGGCATTCTTGGATGGAATCGCACCGGATTGTGGTCTGAAAGTACATTATCAGGCTGATTTGAAAAAAGTTGACCCGCTATTTCATACCGTCGAAGCGGGGGTATGTAAACTGGACTCAGCGAAAACTCATCAGGCTGTTGAGGAGCGATTGGGCGGGCCATTGAGTGATCTGAGCCAGCGCTATGCCAAACCCTTTGCCCAGATGGGCGAGGTACTGAATTTTGCTGCATCGCCTTATTGCAAGTCACTGCAACAAAATGGAAAAACCTGTGATTTTGCCACTTTTATGGCAAATGAAATTAAGGTAAACGAAGAAGGTACTAAAGTTTCTCTGAGTGGGCCATTGGCACTATCGTCGACATTGGGCGAAATTTTCCTGTTACAAAACTCACAAGCTATGCCGGATGTGGCATGGCATCGGCTCAGCGGTGAAGAGAACTGGGTTTCGCTATTGTCGTTGCACAATGCGCAATTTGATTTGATGGCCAAAACACCTTATATCGCTCGCCATAAAGGGACTCCGCTGTTGCAACAAATTGATACGGCATTAGTGCTGCAACGCGATGCCCAAGGGCAAACACTGCCGTTGTCACCGCAAACCAAATTGTTGTTCCTCGGCGGGCATGATACCAATATTGCTAATATCGCTGGTATGTTAGGGGCCAATTGGCAATTACCACAACAACCTGATAATACCCCGCCTGGGGGCGGATTAGTCTTTGAGCTATGGCAGAACCCAGATAATCATCAGCGCTATGTCGCCGTGAAAATGTTCTATCAAACGATGGATCAGCTGCGAAATGCCGAGAAGTTAGATCTGAAAAATAATCCAGCTAAAATTGTTCCAATTACCATTGAAAGTTGTGAGAGCGAGGGTGATAACAAACTTTGCCAACTTGAGACTTTCCAAAAGAAAGTTGCCCAAGTGATAGAGCCAGCTTGCCATATTTAAGCTGAGATTATCGAATGCTCATAAATACCCATCGGGTAAGATAAAAGCCCATCATGTAATAGGATGTTGCACTATGGGCTGTTTAGTATCGGTTATTATCCTGGGATTTAATAATCTCTGGCATTATATAAATAAAAAAACCGGAGCTTTCTGGTAAATATAGAAAACTCCGGCGAAAAAGTGACTAACGCACTGAAAGCAATGTTGCAATTAGCGGAAGTACTACAGTTTAACTACTACAGTTTAAATATGATTAACCGAGTCTGACTAAATCGAAAGGCACATAGCGCTCACCGGTATGTTGTAACTCTACAACCGGCTCCCGCTCTGCCTGTACAGGTGCCAGGCCTTCAGTATGAATAGCTTTTGCTACGTCAATTTCCCCAGTTTGTGCGACCATCACACGTTTGCCAGGAATAATTTGGTTTCTGTTTCTGTCATAGACCTTAACCATATTAACCTCCAATAGTTATCTGATAAGGTTCAATAACTGCCGGGCGCAATGTTCACACCTAAGTATTATGGAGTTGGCTTACATTCTGCGAAAAATGATATTTATTTTTTTCTCAGGGATCAAGTCGTATAAACATTTTTTTTTGGAAAATATGCCTACTGAAAATCTACTTCGCCAGCGGATTTTCAGTAGGCACTCGACAACAGAAAGCGGTGCGTTATATCAGTGGCTTCTGCGTTAATGATTCCAGTATTTTTAGCGGGGATTGTTGGGGGTCTTTCATCCCTTTAACGGGCAGAAGGAAAGTTTGCTCTAGCATAAATTGTCCTCCCATCGCTGCATGGGGGGTTTGATCTGAAAAACAGATCCAACTACTACCTGCTGGGAAATCAATAGCTTGTTGCTTGCCATTTTTTTGGTAATCGGCATCTGATTTCATTTTATCATGTAGCTGAAGCATCAGATGATCGTAATGGCTCCTGCGGCGCTTGGTGATCCCAACTTTATGCTGCAACCAACTGCTGAAAGGAGAATAGCTATCGAGTTGCGGCAAATAGCGGCGGGCTAATTGCGTAAAGTCTTCACCTACACGCCACGAACGGGGTTCATTATCAGGGTTGATATTGGTAAAAATACGAATGATTCGCTCACCATAATTAGGTCGCGAAGGGAAAGCATCAACATGCAAGCGGCTATCATCCTTTCGCCACGATGTTTTATCGCGCCAGGCGGTAACGGGGTGCAAGCGTAGGCTATTGGTCGGGCTGCGCAGTGCAGAGGTATACTCCGGTAGTAATTGATTTACCAGACTCAGGCAACTCTGATAATAGCGCTCCAGCAACTGGCGGGTTAACGCTACTTTGCTTTCATCAGTCACACCAGTTAGTGTGCCGTCCAGCGGTTTAAAACTGATATTTTTGCGTTTAGTATCAACCAGCGCGGGGTTAAGCAGTAGTTTTTCCTGTTCACTCAGTTCAAACGCCAGATGGGGTAGAAAAAGTACTTTACCTTGCTCCAGAGCCTCGACGGCACTGGAGCTTTGCACATTATCTTCGTCCCAACGGGTATAGGGGAGCGTAAGAATCGATGAATCTGACGCATTACTTTGATTATTACTCATCAATTATTCGCTTCTATAATTTTATTCAGGTAAAGAATAGCTCGTTATTATAGATAAAATGAGGGGTAGGGTACAGATTTCAGATTTTACTTTCCCTGGGCCCCCTTATTAAGGGGGGCAACCGTCGCATGATTGGGGAGGATTTGACGATTGATGTCTGGATTTCGGCATATTCTGACCAGCGGTCAATGATAGTATCCAGTTGTTCCATCGAATGAATATATAAGCGGCTGATGAAACAATCGTCGCCGGTCACTTTGTCACACTCAACACATTCTGGAGTTTCTTGAATCATCTCTTCTGCTACGCGCAGCATTCCGGCTAAGGGTTTGACGCGTACAATAGCTTGCAAATTGTAGCCGAATGCCTGCTGGTCCAAATCGAGTGTGTAGCTGCGAATGATATGACGTTCTTCAAGACGCCGTAGACGTTCGGAAGTACTCGGGGATGAGAGATTTACTTGCTGTGAGAGGTCTTTCAGAGATATCCGTGCATTTTTTGCTAAAATGGCAATCAATTGTTCATCAATCTTGTCCATGCCTATGTGCCTTTTATTATTAAAAACAATAACATTATTATAGGCATCATTTTAATTTGCCGATGATTCTTTCCTGAAAAATATGATTGGTTTGGTCAATAAAAAGTGAGTTTTCTAGTATACCCTGCTGATGATTCAGCAGGGTCAAATGAAACAGGATGCTTATAATTATTGCCTGATAGCAGAGGTACTGGCCAACGAGGTAGTTTGGTTGGGCTCATTGGTTCTCATCGACTTTTTTTGCAGATAGGCTAAATCATAGACATCATAGAAGTCTATTTCGCCTTTATTGCTAATAATATGTTTAAAGCGAATTTTAAAGTCATCACTGATATTTTTGCTATTTAGTATTTCATCAATTGCTTGCGTCGATAATGCACGGCTGAAGAACCATTCACCGTTATAGCAAACACGTAAGTCGAGGATACCAATATCCTCAAATTTAAACACGGGTTTGATTTCCATCATGAGCACGGCAGACATCAAAACAAAGAAAGCGGTAAAGGCAACCATATAGCCAGTACCAAAGTAAGGGGTTAAGTACATTAAAACTAGAACAAAAAAGTATGATATCAACATTGCAAGGCAAAGATAGGGATGCTTGTAGACAAAATCGCTGTTAAATTTTAACCGACCATCTCTTTTTTCTTTTTGATTTATTCTTGCGATGTCATCGATTAATATTTTCTTAATTATGTCCATAATTATGACCTTGTGATGAATAACTCATATAAGTTAAACCATAGCGGTTTGTTATAGAATAACATGAGAAGTTAAATTTAAGGTATATCAGTTTGATTAATTAGTTAGCAAAACTGTTATGGCCTAATAGGCAATAATGCGGAGTTATTATTAATTCATCAGATGAAAACAAGCACTTATGCTTGGATTCCACCTGATGAATTTTCATGGTACGGGCAATTGTAGTTCTGAACAACCTTAAGCGATCAGGACAATTTTACCAATATGCGTGCTGCTTTCCATCAATTCATGGGCTTTTGCCGCATCTTCCAGCGGGAACGTTTGGAAGATCTGTGGTTTCATTTTCCCATCATTTAACAACGGCCAAACTTGTTGTTCCAGCTCTTTAGCGATAAGTGCTTTTTCTGCCACGGTACGTGAGCGCAATGTTGAACCGGTGTGAGTCAGACGTTTTAGCAACATTAACATCAGATTCAGATCCTTGGCATGCCCATTCTGGGTACCAATTTGAACAATTCGACCATTCATTGCAGCAGCTTCATAGTTACGCGCGACATAATCACCCGCAATTAAATCCACGATTACATCAGCTCCTTTACCTGCGGTGGCTCGCTTTGTTTCGGCGACAAAATCTTCAGTGTGATAGTTAATGGCGATGTCGGCACCTAATGTCAGACATGCTTGCCGTTTTTCTTCTGACCCCACGGTGACAATAACCATTTTTGCGCCAAATGCTTTGCTCAACAATATTGCCGTAGTACCTATACCGGAAGATCCACCGTGAATCAATACGGTTTCACCCGCTGTGAAATGACCACGTTGGAACAGGTTTGTCCACACAGTAAAGAAAGTCTCTGGTAATGCTGCCGCTTCGATTTCAGTCAGACTGGGCGGGATAAATAAGGCATTGGTTTCATGGATAACGCAATACTGAGCATAGCCGCCACCTGCGATTAAACCACACACTTTGTCGCCAATTTTAAATCGCGTGACATCAGCAGCGACTGCAACTACCACACCTGCAATTTCTAATCCTGGGATATCGGAGGCCCCTGGCGGTGGAGCATATTGACCTCGGCGTTGCATGACATCAGGGCGGTTAACTCCTGCGGCTGAAACCTTCACTAAAATTTCACCCGCAGCGGGCATCGGTGTAGGGCGCTGAATGGGCGTTAAGACTTCAGGGCCACCAGGCTGAGTAATCTCAATGGCGACCATGTTCACTGGGAGATGGGTTAACGATGTCATAATATTCCTCTGGTAACATGAATATACTGAGTCAGGAGCTGTGCCGATGACGAAGTAATTATCTTAGCCCCGTAATCTAAATAATTCATGGAGTGAATGTGCTTAAGTTATGACAAGGTCGCAAAAGGGAGAGAGCGGCGAGTGAAAGCAGAAAACAAAAAAAGCGCCCAATAGGGTGGGCGCATAAATTTGCAAAGGAGTAGTACATGTATGACTCGTTGCATTGCAATAAGCGAGACTAAGAGATGTTTAGAACATATTGATACTAGGAATATTTCCTTAAGTTCGATATAGGGATAAATCTGAAACTGGGCGTATTAGAAATTCTGTGTTTATATTGTTACAAAATCTGTTGCTATCATCAGATTGAGTCTTTGTATTGCCAACAGACTTGATATTGATAAATCTCATTAGTCAGTAAGTAATCAGCATGGACGCTAGGGCTCCATGAGTCATCACCACCCACCCCCATATGGAAACTATCGATATTTAGCCAGGTACCTGCTTCTGATCTAAGTAAGTGCTGATGGCTGGCTGCCATAAGTTGCTGAGTACTGTAACGGCTGATACCAAAATGGAATTGACCTGTTAACTGCCAATTTCCATAACTCAACATCCTGGTGTTGCAACGTAGCCCATTTTCACTGGGGAATATGTAGGGAGTATGCATTTGGTCAAGTGGTTGCGACCAATGACGATGCTGTGCCGATAGCTGACGGTCAGGATAGTTTTCGTGAGGTCCTAACCCTAACCACTCAACATTTTCATAAACATCAGATAACTGGCAACACATGCCGACTCTTGCTAAAGAGGGTAGTGAAGTTGCTACCTGGACTCGGACATCAATAGTCATGCGCCCTTGTTGATCAAAACGGTATAACCAATGAGTATGTAATAACTGTTCTTGGGCAAACTCGTAGATATATTCCGCGCTGATTTGTATTGTCTGAGACAATGTATCTGCATGTAGTGATAAACAACGTTGCTCCAGTTGATACATGCCCGCTTTTTTCCAGCGTTCAACCCAAGCATTTGGGTCAATCCGCGTTGTTTCACTGATGCCAATATCGTTATCTAGCGGCGCACGAACAAATTGATCTCGCAATGGGGTTAGTAACCTGTTTTTTCCACCTACACACCATTGTTCAAGTAATCCGGTTTGACGATTAAACTGCCAATGTTGTTGCTGGTGGGTCACCGTAATATGCTGTGTATCTTGGTGCAACTTGAGGTTATTGGACGTAGCTGAATCAGTTAAGCCGTGACCTAAGACCGTTAAAGAGTGTGGTAAACGCCATTGGGACCAAGCGCAACGATGATTACCTGGTGACCATGCGGTCTCTTTTACCTGTCTAACCTCAACATTCAACCATAAATCACCTGGTCCACTGATAGCGGGTAATCGCTCGGTTAGGCTGAATTGTTGTGTGCTTTCAGGTAATAGATCTAGCGGGAAACTCCCTTCCAGAACTGATTTACCCGCTAACTCGATGCGCCAGTACAGATGTTCGTTGTCGCTGTTTCTGAACAGGTATTCACTGGTTACATTGATTACCAGCGGTGAGGTGCTAACCAATGAGAGTTGGAAGAACTGCTGCGCGCATTGCGCCTCATACAAGCTGGGGTGAGGGGTACGGTCTGGGAAAACTAACCCATTCATGCAGAATTGGCGATCATTGGGGCTATCGCCAAAGTCTCCGCCATAAGCCCAATAAGGCTGACCATTTTCATCATTACGGGTAAGGCTTTGGTCGACCCAATCCCAAACGAATCCACCTTGTAGTCGGGGATATTGGCGAAACGCTTGCCAATAGCGGGCAAATCCACCAAAACTGTTCCCCATAGCATGGGCGTATTCACACAAAATCAATGGGCGAGATTCATTCGGTAGACCAATCCATTTCTTAATGGCCCACTTAGGCACCGCCGGGAAAGGTTGATCCTCATCTACGCGGGCATACATGGGGCAAACAATATCGGTAGCCTGAGTATTCGCACCACCCCCCTCATATTGTACCGGGCGCGTGGGGTCATTGGTTTTTATCCAACGATAGAGTGCATCGTGTGTGGCACCATGACCAGATTCGTTACCCAATGACCAGATAATAATGCAAGGGTGGTTACGATCACGCTGAACCATCCGTGTAACTCGTTCGCTAAAAGCGGAAAACCACTGTGGATCATCTGCCAACCGCCCCATAGGTTGCATCCCATGAGTTTCAATGTTGGCTTCATCGACAACATATAAACCATAGCGATCGCACAGGCGGTACCATAGCGGATGGTTGGGATAATGTGAGCAGCGTACGGCATTAAAGTTATGCTGCTTCATCAGAATGATATCTTGCAGCATTCCTTCTTCATCAATAGCTTGCCCTGTTTGTGGGTGATGTTCATGACGATTCACCCCTCGAATCAGTACTGCTTTGCCATTGATTTTGAGCAAACCTTGATGAATGGCGACTTGCCTGAAGCCAACATCATAGGCTTCTGCTTCTATCAGTTTTTGCTGACTATCCAGTAGCGAGACGACAGCCCTATATAACGTAGGTTGTTCTGCGCTCCATAATAAAGGATGTTCTACTCGCAAGCTTAGATGAGTGCGGTCGGTATAATGGCCTCGTTCGTCAATTGGCTGAGTACCCAGGGGCTGTCGCAAACTGGCGACTAACGAATCCGCTAGCCAGAGCTGAACCTGGATTTGATAGGTTCTCGTTACTTGTGAGTTATTAATATCGAGTAGAGGAATGTTAATGGCGGCCATTACCTCTAAATGTGCGTAGCTAAATTCTGGTGATAAATGTGTAGAGATGTGAATATCCCGCAAATGAATATCTGGTTTGTGCAGTAGGCTGACATCGCGGAAAATTCCGCTCATCCGCCACATATCCTGATCTTCCAGATAGCTACCATCACTCCAACGTAATACGAGAACAGCAATACGGTTATTTCCAGCTTTCAGATATGGAGTGAGATCAAACTCCGCGGGTAGGCGGCTATCTTGGGAATACCCGACCCACCGGCCGTTGCACCAGAGATAGAAAGCGGAACTCACGCCATCAAAAATAATGCGAGTTTGTCCCGATAAGAGCCAGTCAGGCTCTAAGGTGAAATTATATGAATAGCAACCGGTTGGATTATTTTGCGGTACCCGTGGTGGATCAACGGGAATAGGGTATTGCACATTAGTATAAATCGGGATGTCATAACCGTGGCGTTGCCAATTGGAAGGCACTGGCATAGATACAGCTTCTGGTAAATCGTGATCAACCCATTCATCGGGCACGGATTCTGGTTGGGTAAAATAGCTGAATGACCACTGTCCATTGAGTAACTGCCGCTGCGGAGAAGGTGCATCGTTTTGAGCTGCATCGAGATGACGCCAACTGTAAAATGGCGGGTGTGCTTCCAGGCGGTTGTACTGTGTTATCTGCGGATTTTTCCAATCCCGGCGAAACAGAATCTGCGATAAGGCTGGTGTAGCCTGCGGTTTAACTTCTTGCTGTGCCGTCATAATTTCAGCCTTATCTTTTACGAAAGTTAGCTTGCTTGCGCTAACACTATTAGTTAATCGTGAAAATGTTATGCGCTCACAATTGCAATGACATCAAGATGAGTTCAGCTGAAAGTAAAGTAAATAGCGGTTGGTTAAATAGTCGAGAGTGATCGCATTTATTCGTTTTTGTGCCGTGTGGGGTTAACCGGGGCGGTGGTCTGACGGATTATCAGCTCAGTTGCTAATGATAACGAGTGAGAAGGCGGCTCAATGGTATGGTGTAATCTGACGATTAGGCGGGATACACACTCTTCCCCTAATAACCTGAAATTCTGCCTGATTGTGGTGAGTGGCGGCTGAAAATAAGCACTGTCCGCTGTGTCATCATAACCGATAACAGAAACCTCCCTCGGGATATCGACATTAATTTCATGCAGAGCTCGCAGGACACCCAGTGCCATTTGGTCGTTAGCAACCAAGATGGCGCTAAATGGGGTATTGCTGGCAATCAATTTCTGTGTTGCCTGATAGCCACTCAATGCACTCCATTCTCCGTAGTAGACTGCTTGTGGTGTCAGTGAGGCATGAGTCAATGCCTGTAACCAGCCCTGATGACGTAATTGGGCTGAAATCGCGTCTTTGGGCCCGCCAATAAGCACTATTTTCTGGTGGCCCAATGCAATGAGGTGGTTGGCACCTTGAATTGCGCCTATTTTAGGATCAAATAGAACACTGAATGCAGCAGACTGTGGGTCAACATCAAGAAAAAGTACCGGAGTATCAGCACATTGTTCGGTAATTTTCTGGCTGCGTTTGGGCTTCAAAGGAACATTGACTAAAATCCCATCAACACGTTGAGCCAGTAACTCGTTTATAGCTTGCTGGCAGGCGTGTTCGCCGTGGTCATCAGCCATGGCGATAACCACATTATACCCCAGTTCACGGGCTTTCCTTTTTACTGCGGCAGCTATTTGCGAGGGCGCATGCAAAGAAAGGTCGGTGGTGGCTAGCCCGAGTGTCAGGCTATGTTTACCGGCTAATTGCTGGGCGACCCGGTTAGGAACATAGTTCAGCTCAACCATAGCCAATTCAACCTTATGACGGGTTTTAAGCGAGACATGAGGGGCCTGGTTTAAAACGCGTGATACGGTTTGATAGGAAACACCAGCCTGGCGTGCAACATCATCTAAAGTGGCAGACTTGGGTTTCATGTATTTATCTCAAGGATAGGTGACGGCTTATCATAGCAAATTCAAAGGATAAATTTTCAGCATCAAGCTGCAAATAGAATCAAAACAGGCGATTGAAGGTTTTTTTGACTTTGTTGATGCTAAAACCAGGATAAGTGTTGGGGAGTATTTACAATGTTTTTACTGATTATTCTGCCTAATACCGAACAGCAAGAGTATAATAAATAGCTTTTTTGGTTTTATTTTAGTCATGTAAACAAGAATCTTCCGTTTGCCTGCTAAAAAGAGTTGCTATTAAAAGCCGGTCATGAGTTAATGCGTCTCGGCCTGTGGTACAGACCTATTTATGCACGACATCTTGAGTAAAGTGGTTCATATTTAAAGCGTTATCGTTGATAGCTCTT
>NZ_JBLWEX010000293.1:0-40210 GCF_048323875.1 Yersinia sp. LJYL362 | reverse complement strand
GTCGGCGTTGGCGTCTCGGTCGGCGTTGGCGTCACGGTCGGCGTTGGCGTCACGGTCGGCGTTGGCGTCACGGTCGGCGTTGGCGTCTCGGTCGGCGTTGGCGTCTCGGTCGGCGTTGGCGTCACGGTCGGCGTTGGCGTCACGGTCGGCGTTGGCGTCACGGTCGGCGTTGGCGTCTCGGTCGGCGTTGGCGTCTCGGTCGGCGTTGGCGGATCTGTAGGATCTGGTGGGTCAATTGGCGGTACCGTCGGGATAATAATCGGCGGTATCGGCAATGGTGGTAATGGCAATGGTAGCCCAATTCCTCCTCCCAGTAACTTCAGACCCGCCAGGCTTGAAAGCGCGGCTAAACCACCACCTGCACCGCCACCGCCGCCACCACAACAGTCATCAGAGTTAAGATGGATTTCTCCCCCCTGAATAATAACTTTCTTTTTGCCGATAATCTTGATGATATCGGCACTGAGCACCAACTCACCACCCGCACCGATCGCCACGGCACCGCCCGCAACCAGTGTCGCAGCACCACCAGCGGCAACCTGATGAGCGCCACCGACAGAAAGGGCATTGTAGCCACCGACGTTGGTCAGGTTGGCACCGCCCACGTTGGTGGCATTGGCCAAAGCCACATTCAGAGCATGGGTCGCCCCCACAACGACACTACGTGCGGCCCCCACGTGTATGGAGGAAGCCAGCGCGATGGATTGCGCCGAAGCACCGAGCACAGTTGATGTCGAGTTAGCCCCCACGAGAACGCTGCGATTGGATCCCACACTCAGATCGGCATTAGCGCCAATGATTTGCGTTTCATCATTTTTCGTCAGACGCGCCATATCGCGCTCAGCCTGCTCCCAGTATTGCTCCAGGCCTGGTTTATCCTCAAAACGCACACCGTTATAGTTGGTTAGCCCACCACCAATGGTACGGCTGACCATCCCACTTTGTGTGGCATTCGCAGGTAAATCCCACGGTGGGCGAGTCACGTTATTGTAGAGACTACCGCTGACCAGTGGGCGATCCGGGTCGCCATTGATACAGTCCACCAGCACTTCCTGACCAATACGCGGAATGTAAATTCCACCAAAACTGTTCCCAGCCCAAGCCTGACTCACCCGTAACCAACATGAGTCGGACTCAGCGTTTTTGCCGTAACGGTCCCAGACAAAACGCACTTTTACCCGACCATATTCATCGGTCCAAACTTCTTCCCCCGGGGGGCCCACCACGATAGCATTCTGTGGCCCGCTGGTTTTTGGCTTGGGTGTGAGCTGTGGATGACGATAGATCTTAGTGGTCGGCTGAACCATAAAAGTGGTTTCATAGTGAAACTCATCCCCATGTGACAGCTGTGCTACTTCGGACACCGACAAACGGCTGGAGATAACCATGTATTCCCGATTGGCTTTATCAACCGGGAAGCCTTCCAGTTCAAAGTTAGCACCACAGACGATGCCACGGACTTCACCGGAACCGACTGCGCGTGAACCCAATGCACCGCGCTCCTCGATACGTACCCGTGCGAGATGTTCGCCGATGTCCGGTTGATCATAATCCCCAGGCCATTGATAAATTTCAAGATCACTGAAACTGGTTTTACGCGGCTTGCTGTCCATGGTCAAAATGTCAGCACGAGACTTGGTAAAGTCATAGTCGTTATAGACCCAGCGCCCAGTCGTCAGCGTTTCCTGAGTCTGGAATTGGGTAATGTACTCTTCGCCGGCCTTTGGCTCATCCGAGAGATACTCAATGGTGTGGTAGGCTTCACTGAAATAGCGTTTGTGAGCACCGACATGATCGACCAGAATTAATTTTTGTTTATGATCATCATGTTCAAAGAACCAGTAAATACCCCACTCTTCCATCAAACGCTGGAGGAAGTTAAAGTCAGTTTCACCGTATTGCACCTGGAAGTCGAGTATTGGATAAGTGGTCGCCAACCGTTTTTCAAACGGGAAGTTATAATCAGCGAGCACTTCATCAATAATATCTACCACATTTTTGTTCTGAAATATTTTAAAGTCAGAAGTCAAATCAGTCAGATAGAACCAAGGTCTCAGGACAATTTCAAACATGGCCTGATTAGCATCACGGCCAATAAACCTGGCTTTTTCTACCAAGCCAGAAATTTCACGCGTGCCTTTACCGACACCTCTTTCATAATCAAGGCCGTTACCATCCAATTCTATTTCAATGGTCATCTCTTTACCAATTAAGGCTTTGAGATCGACATTGGAGGCCGTCTGCCAAGGAATGGATGGGTTAGCCGGCGTTTTTGCCGTGATGGTATATGAATACAAAGTCGAAAAGGCTTCCTCTCCTTCTAACTTCGACAGTACCAGCGCAGGCTCACCCAATAAATAGGGCATAGCCGGGCTGCTCAACTTTATTGTCCTTGACATACTAATACCTAATATCTGGTTAATATCGCAAAGTGCTAATCACACTTTTAATTGTCTGTTCATAATGACGAGTCGGTTTCATTAATTTTTCATACCTGTACTGCCTCCAAATCCATAGTTTTGTAAGCTTTAACTTCCTGTTAAATCACCAAATTTCATGCATGCTTTCGTTGGGTGCACTCGGGCATTGGAAGCCTCTAAGCAGTTCGCTGATACTCTCATTACCGTAAGTCAAACCGGACACCTCCAGCGCAACGCGATCTTTGCCCATAACATAGGTCAGAAGTTGCATGCCACTGGCATCTTGTGACACTTCATCGGCCTTATCAGCCCATTTCAGTAATGCCCAAGGGCCACGTAGCAGGATGTCTGGCATCGCTGAAGCTTGTTGGCGCTGAGCGGTTAAACTCACTATTGTTCCTTGACGAACTCCCGGCCATTTAAAGAATGACGGCGTCACTGGGCCGTGGGAATAACGCACAACATTCCCGTCAAAATTCATGATTAATTGCGTAATCGAAGGGGCTAAATAACGCACGGATACCGAGAAGTCCAAGGCGACCTTGCGGCCTTCACTGGCATTAAATAGTGCATTTCGGATAACCGCCGCCTGTTCAAAGAATTCCAGACCTTCGCTACTTGCGCTGCCCTTATAGCGCCATGGGCTCATGCTAGTATCAACTTTACTTTCCAGGTTCTTCTTAAAGTAACTATCCACCGTACCGCCAGCACCGAAGAAGCGCTCAAAATCATTTAAGCTGACCACTTTCTCACTGTCAGCAAAGGGATAGCGTCCCTGTAATGTATTACGGCATATTTCACCAACCCCCATATCAATGGCTTTCGACGTGTGGGAAATCACTTTACTTTCAAATTTTTGCGCCGAACCCGTTAACAGCGGTGCAATAATATTGCTAAACGGATCCGGCCAGGTTTGTGACTCTATCGCCATGCGATCACCGCCATTAGAGATCGGGGGAATATCGCCATATTCGAAGGCGCTGTTAAACACTACCAGGCGGGTATATTGGTCATTTAATGCACCTATTACCCGGCTTATTTGGGTACCTTGAAGTACAGAAAGATTATTGTTATCCCCGCCATCACTGGGCTCGCCATTAACAAAAGTCCGTAAGGCATCAAAGCGACTATCAACAAATTCCTGGACCAGTTTGTTCTCGCGGAAGGCGATCTTTTCCTGCACTTTTTTGGCCTGGTTTACTAAATTGCCCTGATTTCTTATATTGATATCGTCAAGCAGCGTTTTCTCTTTTACCTTTTCGACCAACGTCGTTTCTTTTACTGCCTGCTTTGCCAGATTGAGTAAAGGTGAGTTTTCCGACACCAGTGTTCTCAACAGCGCAATATCCAAAGACAACCCTTGTGCATACTCTCCACTGTCAGCATCAACAGAAATCAGGCGCACACTGGAGAGGAAGCGTTTCCAGTAATTGGTATATTCTTTCAAGTACACTGTCAGTACATCTTGCTGTAACGCTAGGGGATCAAAAGCGGAAGAAAGTGGCTGAGCCATCACCCAGCGATCCTCTTGCTGAAGCTGCATCAGCAATGGCGTAAGCTTTTTTTTAACCACCTGATGATAACCATCATGGGTATATAACCCCGGAATCCCTTCATGCAGCAATTCGTCATCCGATAGGGTAAAAACCTGTGTTGCGTTCTCACCCACCATTTTGCGTAATGTCAGATTGGCCGGTGCTTGTGCCTGTAATTGAGATTCAACGCGGCTCCACAATCTGGCGGTGACTGTTTTTTCCGCCAGCATGGCCCGAGCCTGTTTAATCAGTTCGCTATCGGCTGTTTGTCCATATTGTCGCCACGCTTTTTGCGTGAAAAGCATGTTCAAATGCGAGGCAAAAATACCCTTCTCTTCATATGGCTCAATTTTTCCACTTTTCTGCCAAGCTTGGGTCACCTGATCAACCACATAATTCTGATCAAAATGCTCTTCATCAGTCAGCATCAAATAGAGTTTCAGAGCGCTATAAACAGCGTCAGAATCCCCGGTATTGATTGCATTTTTTAATGAAACCTCTGCCTCACGTTCCACCATCGGGAAGAGATATTTTTGCAGGAAGAACTGATACAAACTGTTCGCACCACGAGAAATAGCTCCGCCGGTGTATAAGCCATAACGCCAATCAAGGCTCGGATTTTCCACATCCAGCGTGCCGTACTCAGGTAACTGCTGAGTGGCATTCAATAACGTGGGTAACATCTGCTCATTGGTGGTTTTAACATAACGGCTAACTGAACCCTCTAAATGCTGGAGCTTCGTCCCAACCGCCTGTAAATAGCCGTCGTTATGCTGGAAACTAATGAGGAATGCCCACACCAGCCACACTGCCAGCCCAATACAGGCCATGTGCCCCAGCAAATTCTGGAAACGGTATTTGGATTGCACTTTGAGGTTATAGCTCACCAAATCCCCATCTTGGGTGATGACGTCGCGGAATAACTGTTTAAGGAAATATTGTTTTCCATAACCCGCTTCGCTGATCAATTGACCTTCATCATCACTTCTTTGGGAAAGCGAGGCCGGGGATACAGGCTTCTTATGGCTGATAACATTGCGCCATTTCTGGACCAGGGTGCTGTTATTTAACAGCTCAACTTTTGCAGGTTGGCAACTGCTGACAAAATAGATCCCACGTAATGTGGTATGAAACTTAGTCTCATCAAAGCGTGAGGCGAAGAACACATTCTGTAAGACTTCAGTCACCCGCTGAGATAACAGCCTGAAATCCTGAGGCAACGCGTACATGCCTTTACGGTCAGTCACGGAATATTCTTCCTGCTGACGGACATGCATGTTGTTGCTAATGCGATTTTCAAGTAGCGCTAACTCGCTACTAATCTGCTGCTCAAGCGCCATATCCGCACGCCCTTTCTCCTCGTTATAAGGGAAAGTCACGCCCCAGATCTGCTCGCGATCTTCGGCCGTTAAATTACGGAAATACTCATCAAAACCAGAAAGTTGATCCAGTTTGGTAATAGTCACATATACCGGAAAACGAACACCGAGCGCGCCACGAACATCATCTAAACGTGCCCGCAAGGTGGCCGACAGAGTCAATAATTCGGCTTTGCTTTTACCCAAAATGTCGGTGACCGAAATAGCCACAATTACGCCATTAACCGCTTTGACCGGGCGATATTTTTTTAGCGCCTTTAGGATGCCATTCCATTCAATTTGGTGCTCTTTGCCGTCATCAATGTACTTACCGGCAGTATCTAAAAACAGTGCATCATTAGAGAACAAACATTCGCAATGCTGAGTCGGTGTATTTTCTTTACCGATGCGGTCCAACTGTTCAGGCAGAGGGAAATCCTGTCCTGATGAGAGGATCAGCGAGGTTTTACCGGCACTCTGGGTGCCCAGCACCATGAACCAAGGCAGTTCGCTACGCCAGCGGCTGGAAACAAAAAAACGCTTCCAGGTTGGAATGCCACTGTGAATACGGCGGACATAATTTATGCCATTGCGAATCATCGCATTGATTTCAGACAGGTCAGGTTCGAGTTCAGATTGACCTTTCTTCGGGTTGATAAAGTTATCCAGTAGCGCAGGATTGAGTGCTAAAGCCCGCATAAAACGCCATACACCATAAAGAATGGTGATAAAGGCGATAAAAGCGATAATTGCGCCACGGCGTAACGGATCTTCCAGCGGGTGGCTATCCCCGACTAGTATAAATGGAGTGATGACCCATACTGCGGCGCAAGCGAGCACCGCCAGCATAACGAACCGTGGCACGTTAAACCAGAAACCCAATAACAGGGCCAGGACCAGCAATAAGAAAATAATTCTGGGTTCATAACCTTCAAGAGGTCGTGCCTCGCCAAATCCGAGGAAAGGCCCCAAAAACCATATCGCCGCAGCCAGCAACATAAAGCAGCCAACCAGCAATATTCGTTTCATGGCCCAGCCAGAAAACAATCGATTCAAATAAGACATTCTATATCTCAATAATTAACAAAGATTTCTACACGACGGTTTTGTGAGCGCCCTGCTGCATCGTCATTACTGCCTACTGGTTGCGCATCGCCTTTCCCCTCGAACCGAATTCTGTCTGCCGGGATGCCTGCTTTTTCCATAAAGCGCGCCACATTGGCGGCTCGTTTCTCAGAAAGCACCAGGTTATTCGGGAAGCCGGGTTTGTTAATCGGCATGGAGTCGGTATGCCCAATAATCAGTACCGCCCCCTGTACCCGATGAACTTCCTGCGCAACACGCTCAATAACACTCATTATTTCCGGCCGGACCTTATCCGAACCCACCTGGAACATGGTGTCGCCTTTAAAGATGACTTTGCTCTGGCTACTTGTTTCATCAACACTCACTAATTGCTTTGCTATCTCATCTTTTAACAAAATAGCCAGCCGCAGTTTCGGTACTGCCACTGGTGGTACAATGACCGGGCGTTGCAATGCCACCATTCTTTTCAGTAAGTCGCTTTCCGGTACAGAGAGAAAGTATTTACTGCCAATAAAGGTAGCGGCTATCAGGAAACCACACAGCAACATCGACACACGAACCGGCACAAAGATCCCACGACGTTTTCTGAACTGATGCGTGACCAATCCGTGGGGAGACAGTGCGGTGGGAACTGTATCGCGGGTGCTTTGCAGTAGCGTTAACAAACCCTGACGGATTTTAGTTAGTTGTCGATCACCATCCTCGATAATGCTGTAACGACCTTCAAAACCCAGCCCCAAAATATGCAACAATACTTCTAAGCAATCAGCATATTCATGCGGACTCATTGAGAGGCGGCCGACTAAGAGGAAAAATTTATTCCCGCCGTCGTTATCACCTTCAAAATGGTTCAGCAGGTTGCTCTGCGACCAGCCAGACATTACGCCCCACGACATAGTGTGAGCTGCTTCATCTAACGCGGTACACAGGCAATAACGGACGATCGCCATTTTCTTCCACGAGATATCCGCTTCATCACATACCACGCTAAACAGGGTTATCTCATTCTTCAGGCTCTCTTTTAATATCTGAACCTGTGAGGCATCCGCTATCTTTTGAGGCATTTCGCTTAAGGCGCGTAATAACGGCTGTGCCGCCTCCAATAATGGCGTTGGGGAAGCCACCGCTTTAGCCACTCGCTGTTGCACACTTTCACCGCGAAGTTGGGCGGTATCATAGGGCTGAAAACCCGGCGAGCGCGTAGCATCATGGCTGAACGCCGCCGCGCCAGAGGGTGTGCTCTCGGTGTAGGTACTCGGCTCATCAAGCAAGAAGTGGCCTAATGCCTGCGGATTAGTATCCGCATCTCTGCTTTGATCAAAAGAGGGCATCGGTATCCCTGGGTTCAATTCACTGCTATCACTCATGAATCTCTAATCCCCCAGAGCTCCATTTTCAATGCAGGGAAATCGCCAGCCACGTGTAGTGCAATGGCCCCAGCATTGGAAACTTTGTCCCAGAACGGCCCGCTTTTCATCAATTCGAAATAAACGTATCCCGCACTGTACGGAATTTGCCGCGGTGGAACCGGTAAGCGTTGTAATTCGAGACCTGGTAAATGTGAGCGCACCAATTCATGCAACTGCTGCGGCGCACTGATTTTGGTCTGAACTGAGAATTGATGCTGCAATACGTCCATTGGCAATTGTGCATGAACAGCCAATACCAAATTGGAAAACGAACGTAATTCGTTAGGCAGCACAGAGGCTGACCAGACGCCATTCCCTTTCGGGTCCAGCGGGATCATCTGCCCCGCACGCACCAGAATCTGATTGAGCAATTCATGTACATCGTCCACCAATGGGCGAATCGACGAATAGAGTTTACCGTGGTCATATCCCGGAGCCGGCCGCGGCCGACGCGTTTTGGTGCGAATAAAGGTGGATAACTCACCGGCAAATTTGGCCAGTTCCTGATAAAGCACGATGGGCGGCAATTCTGGGATATTGCGCAGATGATCCAGACTTGGCTCGTATTTATTAAAAATTTGCAGCAGCAAGTAGTCAACAATTTCAGCACTGGCGCTGGCTTTACCATCACTGTTTGACAGACGTTTAGCCAGCATATCGGCTCGCATTTTGACCAGCCCATTAAGATGGGTCAGCCACTCTGACAACAGTGAACTCGCCGCGTATCCTGTCACCGGAGGAATGTAATCTTCCAGATGCAGCAATACGCTACCATCAGGCTGAATCGCCCTGACTTTGGCCAGTGGCAACCCAATCCATGATTCAGTCATTTCGCTTTCAGAAACCAATTTAAGCCGCAGCCGCGACAACTGCACCGGCTTCGGCCCCTGACGAATAGCATTGGTATCGTTCAGATCAGCTTCATAGGCATAAAAACGCGCCAATGAACTCATGTCATATTCGTCAAAAATAGTTTCATCACTGTTATCCAGGCGCAACGGAACCGCCAGATAGATTAGCTTGCCCAAATGATCCGACGTGATGGTGAGTGGCTCAGGCAGTTCCGCATGACCGGGAATATCGAAGGGTGTACCGTCCGGTAATACCCCTTTGCCAGATCGCAGTACCAATTTGCCATAGGAGAGCGCTTCGCGATCAATTTCATATTGCGCGAATCCCCAAAAGAATGGGGTAATCGTAGCGGCTCGTTTATGGGCGTAATACTCAAGATAACGCTCTTGCTGTTGAAAAAGCTGCGGGCGAAGAAAAAGACCCTCACTCCAAACGACTTTGTTAGTTCTCACGACTTAATCCATTTCTTTGATTGATATTGACAGACGCTCGACGCTCACCTTCACGCCGGGATCATTTTGTTGCTTCCCTGACCATAATTTTTTATACCAGGGGCGCACCGGTTTCTTGGGTAACGGGCTAATAACCGCTTTCCACTCCGCCTGTTCAATTTCACGGTAAGCAGCAACAACGCCGATTGCAGTGATTTCACTGTTTAGCGTCAGCTCTATTTTTTTTGTCTCATTAGGTAGCATGATTCCGTCATACACTTTCTCCATCTGTTCTTTTAGTGATGGCGTGATCTCTTGGGTAATAGTGAAGAAATCACTCGACTTAAATTCATCCATACTCTTAAGCGTGTAAACGGTGATCCTTAACGGATTAGCCACCCCTTTATCATTTGGATTGATATCTTTTGCCGTAGTAAGCTCGACGGACAATTTATCAACCACTTCAGGTTGAGGCTTAGAACTACATGCCATGACCAATAGCACAACCAATGTCACAAAAAAGCACTGTGTCATCCGATTAAACCAGCGGATATCTTTTTTCATACTCAGCCTAATTAAATAAAAACCTTAAGTTTTATCCACAATAACATAGTCAATGTCAGGTTCATCACTTTGCCTATTACCTGTGCCACTATCGGGCCTTGTTACATCTATTGTGGATAAAACCTATATTTGGTTAAAACTCATATTACGAATAAGCCTTGTCACCAAGAAAACTTGCCACCCTAAAGTGGCAAGTTTAATGTCTTATCTAAGACAGCATTACTTAGCTTTGCTGGTTAGCTTTAACATCGTAGTTGGCAGAAATAACGCCAGACTTATGGCCTTCAGCATTCTGCATAACGTAGTCTTGAGTCATCTTGGTGAATGAGAAACGAATTTCTTCACGTGGACGAGTTTCATCTTCAAGAGAACCACCCATATCAACACGAGTGATGATTGCATCGGTAAATTTAATAGTCAGATATTCCAGTGGATCGCCACCCGCTTTACGCAGAACGAATTGGATATTCTTAATATGCTTACCTAACAAACAATAGCTCAATAAGTTCGGGCTTGCTTTATCGGTATAATGCGTGAAACAGAAGTCGGAAACAGATGCTTTACCTGAACCACCGCCTGAACCACTGTGCATATTTGAGTGCTGAGAAACGTCCCATTTCCAGGCCAATACCTGAATTTCGTTTTTGTGATTAGCATCCAAAGACTCACCTTCGATACCATCAATTTTAATAAACATATCTTGCGCCATAATAATCCTCTCTAGCACTTCTATTAATTTCACTCAATGAAAAACACTGAGTGTAGGAAGGCCAACGTAATGAATTTACGAAAACACATCCATTTCCTATGAAAATAAGCATTACAAATAGTTTATTCTTGACTATTACAATACTTTACCTATGCACTACTTTTTTAACGTCACCCAATGCTCAGCATTGAATGACGTAAGCCCTCGCGCGATGTATTGCACGAAAACACATACTTTTATGCTGAATAAATACCAATTAAATGTATTTAAATTCTGTTGCTTACAACAGGGCTTACGGAAATATCATTCCCAGGCTCCAGTTGTAATATTAATTACGCAACATCTTTCAGCGAAGGCAATTTAGCAACCATGCGCAGTGATACAGTCAAACCTTCCAATTGGAAGTGAGGGCGCAGGAAGAATTTAGCCTGGTAATATCCTGGGTTACCTTCAACATCTTCAACGATAACTTCAGCTGCAGCCAATGGGCGACGAGCTTTGGTCTCGATAGAAGAGTTTGCCGGGTCACCATCTACATAGTTCATGACCCAGTCATTCAGCCAGCGTTGCATCTCATCACGCTCTTTGAAGGAACCAATCTTGTCACGCACGATACATTTCAGGTAATGGGCGAAACGTGAACAAGCGAACAGATATGGCAAACGCGCAGACAAGTTGGCGTTAGCGGTCGCATCTGCATCGTAATATTCAGCTGGTTTTTGCAGTGACTGCGCGCCAATAAATGCTGCGTAATCAGTATTCTTTCTGTGAACCAGTGGAATAAAGCCATTTTTGGCCAATTCCGCTTCACGGCGGTCAGAAATAGCAATTTCTGTTGGGCATTTCATATCAATGCCGCCATCATCGGTCGGGAAGGTATGACATGGCAGACCTTCAACCACACCACCACTTTCCACACCACGAATCAGAGTACACCAGCCATATTCTTTGAATGAACGGTTGATGTTAACAGCCATGGCATAGGCCGCATTGGACCACACATATTTGCTGTGATCTGCACCATCTGTAGTCTCTTCAAAATGGAAGGCATCTACCGGATTAGTGCTAATACCGTATGGCAGGCGTGACAGGAAACGCGGCATTGCCAGACCAATATAACGAGAGTCTTCCGACTGACGCAGTGAGTTCCAGGCTGCATACTCAAGGTTCTGCGTGAAGATCTTGGTCAAATCACGTGGATTTGACAGTTCTTGCCAGGACTCCATCTGCAATACTGACGGTGCAGCCCCCGTAATAAACGGTACGTGTGCAGAAGCGGCAACTTTACCGATTGAAGCCAACAGGTCAACATCAGGCGCAGTATGGTCAAAGTAGTAGTCCGCCACCAGGCAACCATAAGGTTCGCCACCCAATTGGCCATACTCTTCTTCGTATACTTTTTTGAATAATGGACTTTGATCCCACGCCACACCTTTATAACGCTTCATGTTACGGCGTAATTCATCTTTAGAGATATCGAGGAAACGCAATCTCAATTTCTCATCAGTCTCAGTGTTATTCACTAAATAGTGCAGGCCACGCCAGGCACTTTCCAGAGACTGGAACTCTTGGTGATGCAAGATCAAATTGATCTGCTCTGACAATTTACTGTCGATCTCAGCGATAATAGAGGCAATGCTCTTATAAGCATCGTCCGATACAGTTACCGAATTAGCCAGCGCCTGCTCAGCTAACGTCTTAACAGCACCTTCTACTGCCGCTTTAGTCTGCTCAGACTTCGCCTTGAATTCTTTGGTCAATAACGAATTAAAATCGCTATATTCGGTAGCGGTCGCTGCTGCAGCCGGTTTATTTTTTACTTCTAAAGTGGACATGGTTTTTCTCTTCCTAATCAATCTTACTGTGGAGCATCAGCAGCGGATTGCTTTGTTTTTGGTGCGGATGCCAGTGTTGCCAGTAATGATTTATCTTTCAGAAGTTTCATTACTAATTCCTCTGCACCTGCCTTGCCATCCATATAGGTTTGCAAGTTTGCCAATTGAGTACGGGCATCTAACAATTGAGACAGAGAATCGACTTTCTTAGCAATTTCATCGGGAGAAAAGTCATTCAGGCTCTCAAAAGTAATATCTACCATTAACTGCCCTTCACCCGTCAGCGTATTTTTCACAGCAAATGCAACACGTGGTTTCATTGCTTTCATACGCTCATCGAAATTATCGATGTCGATATCCAGCAGCTTTCTATCTGCTACTGAAGGTAAAGGTTCAAGCGGCTTGCCGGATAAATCAGCCAACACACCCATGACGAATGGCAATTCAACTTTCTTCTCACTACCATATATTTCCACATCGTATTCAATCTGCACGCGTGGCGCTCGGTTGCGAGCGATAAATTTTTGGGAATTACTTTTACTAACCATATATGCCTTTTATTCAAAACGTATTGTAAATATCATCAGGAAATAAGCTTCCTGAACCGCTATTGGAGAGATCATATGTAAAAAATAATACTAAAACGTGCTCCCCCTATTTATAAACCAACTCAATACCGGCAGTTGCTCTAACCTGCCCAGGGGTTACCGTATTCGTACCTTTTGCATAATAACCCGCTAAAAAATAGTGGGTGACATCTGCACCAGAACTGGAAATAACATATTCCTGTACACTATTTTCATCGCCAACCACCATTTGTTGCCCTGCAGCTTTACTTAATCTGATTTGCGCGTTTTTGCTGAAATCATCAGCCACTTCATTCTGTAAATTTCCGGTTGTTGCGTCCGGCATGGTAGCGCCAGCAGCTATAAAGCGTAATGACACTGTTCTATTTACCGGACATTTATTCAGCGCAATTTGAAATTGCTTTTTACCCGCTTCTGCTCTATCAGTTTTTAATTCGGTGGTCGACAAAGTCGGTAATAAAACTGACTCTGAAGAAGAACCGCCATCAATACTGACTTCACAGGTATCTTCCAGATACTCACCGGTAAATGAAACCTGAACTTTACAATCTGCCGCTCCAGCACATGCACTGGCTGCTTGAGCGGGCTGGCGCGCGATAAAAGCCGCAGCCAGCAATAGCAGAAACGATAAAAGTTTCAGTACAACATTACTTTTTAACCACGAAGACATACCACCTCCAACTGTGTTATATGCGTACTTTCTGCCTTCGCTGTAGCATTTGCTTCCGTGCCTGAGTGAATACGGCATTTATCTTTACCACCATTTCTGATGACCTGCAGGGGTTGTGAACCCGTTCCCCAACCGCGAATAAATGCCATACCACCTTGCCCGACAATCCCCTGACTCACACCATCCGCATCCAATAGATCCGTACCAATTGGGAGAAACTCTTTATTTTCATCCCTGACGATAAGCACTAATGGTGCGCCAGTAATGGTCTTCATCGTGACCGGGATCATTGCTCCTGTTCTCGGTACCACTACTTTTTGACTCTCCAGCACATCTACCGAATCAGGTAATCCTTTGTAATCAATCGCTACTGTGTTTTCACGGTATGCAGTCATCGACGGCATAATGGCATAGCCACGACTATCAATTGTCGCTCCGTTGCCGTTAAACAACTTAGCTCCCGCAGCGCCTTCAGCATGCACGATGGCAAATGGTGCATCACCAAGCCGTGGGCCGATAGTTACTCCTCCCTGGTGAGCCACTACACTACCGTTAGCAGAGGCAGACAACTGGCGAGAAGAGCTGTTATTCGCTGATGCCGTCATCCCGTACTGGCCTACTCCGGTCTTGTAACTCATGTTACCGGTCACCGTCTTACTCGCGGCAGTGTCATTACCACTGCTGTACGACGTCCCGACACCATAACCCAGCTCACTCTGCTCACCCTGACTACCACTGGCATTCATCTGCACTAGCGTATTTCCTGCATCATCATGGCTGGCCATTGAATACAATGAGTTAAACAATGGTCGCTTCACGATACTGCCACCCAGCGGGATGCTAATAGACGCCATATAACTGTTTTGGTAATCGTTATTACTGCTGTCGTCATCACTACTGGTGTAACTGCTATTACTGGTTCGCATTGCCGTCAGCGCATAAGAGAAATAACGCAGCGAATGATTAAAGGTCACGGCATACTGCTGCGACGCATCCTGCCCTCCCCAGTAGCTATAAAAACTGCTATTCAGGTTCAGCGACATATTGTCAGCGACCCGCTGAGAAACACTCACCGATAAACGGTTACGGGTACGAGAATCATAAGCGCTGTTAGCGTTTATGCTGCCGTAGTGATCCTGACTCGCTTCTCTAAAAGTATAAAATCCGCTGGATGAGTATCTATATGCCGCCAACGTCAGGTTGGTATCGGTCTCACCAACATATTTAGTATAGTCAACTTTGTAACTATTACCTGATGAACGGTTGTCATCACTCAATTCACTTCTTGCGTGGGTGACATCAAATGAAATCCCACCAATTTGGGTATTGAATGCGTTACCGATCCCCACCGAACTATAATTCTCTGCCAGCTGCGCTCCGCTATACAGCGTATAAGTGTTGCCAAGCCCGTAGTAATACGCACCTTGTACAATCGTCGGATTCGCATTTACCGTATTATCATTCAATCGACCAGCAGCGATATCAAACTGGGATACCCCTTGGTAAAGCAACATCGGCGGCGCTGAAAACGGAATTCGTTGACTACGGGTACGGCCATCAGATTCGGTCACCGTCATTTCTAAATCACCACCGTATGACATGGTGCCGATATCAGTCAGTTCGAACGCCCCCGGTGTAACGACGGTTTCATATATCGTCTGCCCACGCTGAGTCACCGTGACTCTGGCGTTGGTTTCCGCCACTCCCCGTATCACCGGTGAGTAATTTCGAACCCCTTCCGCTAACATTCGGTTATCGGATGCCAGTTGAACCCCCCGTAAACCAAATCCTTCAAATAAACTGCCGCGGGTATCACTATCCCCCAGAGTTAACTGACTCTTCAGCGAGGTGACATCCGTGGCCGCAAAACCATATAAATTCTGGGTTTGCGTACCACCATCATTGGTCCAACGGGTATTAAAACGTTTTCTTAACCGCCACTCACCAAGATTGAGACCGGTAATCAAGCCAATGTTGGCGTTATACGAATTCGACCTTGACCCGTCATCTCTATTACCGTTAAAAACGCCATACACGTTGCTGTTATAATCCAGGAAACCGACTGGGGCACCTGCATCCCACAAACTGGGGCTAATATAGCCACGCGGATGTTTCACTAAATTAAACTGTGGAACCGTGATTGAAAGCTCAAAGTCCCCCGAGTTATAACGCGTACTGCTGTCTTTAATTAAATCTCTTAAGTTGTAGCACTGATCTTTAGCCGCTTCTTTTACATCATTCGCTATCTTGGTCGAACCATTCAGTTCAATTCTCAGACCCAGTGCATCAAGCTGATCCAATTTAAAACAGGGTTCAGCGGTGGATTCGCCGGCAACGGATTCAAAGCGAATACTGTGCTTTCCGTTCATTTTGCCATTAACGATAACCATCACATCATAAACTCCCGGGGATACCGGGTTTTCATTCATAAACCGTGCAACATCAATCCCCGAACCGCGAATAAAATCAGAGTTAAACTCGACAGCGGTAATTTCAGTCTCATTATTTTCATTCACTAATGGTGCCGCTATCACACTCTTATGTAACAACAAAGTCGTACTTATAATTGTTAACGTAAAGCCCAATAAATTTTTGTAAGGTAAATTCACTAATCTATCGATTTTATTTTGTAAGTAGCGCGTTATACATGAATGATTCATGAGCAAAAGCTCCCTTTAATACCCTACGGCTTACCTGCTTTTTCACAGCAAGAGCTTCCGGTTTCCTATCCGACACGCTTGTCCTTGCCCACGCAGCGTTTTATTATTTTTTAACAACCACTCCTTTACCTTGTGCAAAAGATATATTTCCATCAATCGCTGCACCGTAATCATTTAATAACTTGTAGCTCATTGCTGAAATACCTGAAACTTTGCTGGTCGGATAAAATACCGAAGTGGAAAGTGGTGCCAGCATATCTGTCTTCAGTTCAACTTTTTTCCCGCCAGCAGTTACACTGCCAGAGTCAAAGGAAAAATAATAAGGCGACGGGTTTGTGACTTTCACGCCCTGACCTTTTTGACTATCGTTAACCAATTCCCATTGCAGCTTTTCAGCTTGTTCTGCACTGCTGCTATCCAACACGGTTGGCCGATAGAAAATTTTAATTCGGGTGCGAAACGCTAATTCCAATTTATTTTTATCAGCACTATCTTTCTGCACTGCTGGTATTTCTAGCATGTTAAACCAGAATACCGATTCTTTATCTTGCGGTAATGCCATACCATTATAAATCATACGGACACTTTGCCCTTTACCGCTCTCAACACGAAATACCGGCGGCGTCACAATAAAGGGAACAGTGACATTATTTATTTTGGCATTAGTACTGCCATCATCAACCCAGACCTGTACTAACGCTGGCTCCGTGCCTTTATTATTCGTGCGTACGTTGACTTCTTTCTGAGCCGCTGGGAATATCACACGTGTACCACTGATGGTCATAGCAGCATACGTCGGGATGTTGCCAGCAATCAGCGACAACACTACAATAATCGTTTTATAAAACATCACGTTACCAAATAATATTGAGTTAAATCTGTACGTCTGGTGATATAACAACTCGTTACTAATGCATGCTGTTGTAACCTTAGCAACAAGTTGTTATCACTACTTTGGTATGACGACCCAATTACAGTTGGGTCGAAAACCTATCACTCAACGAGTAATTAATTATAAGACAGTACGTATTGAACTTTAGCAGTCACGATACCAGGAGTGGTTGCTGCAGTTGCATAGTAACCACCGGCGTATGTCAGAGTCGTAGTACCTTTAGGATCAGCACCAGTGCCTGGAGTCACATCAAATGCTGCACCAGTATCACCTACACGGATTTGTGTGGTAGGTGTATCCAGGTTATACAGACGTACTTCAGCGCCAGTTGCTCCGCCAACAGCGCTATTGGTCAGGTTACCCGTAGTTGGGTTAACACCAGCGCTGTTGATTGCGTTGAAGTGAGCAGAAACTTTAGTCACGGCTACTGGGCAATCCACTACAGAAATTTTGAAGTCTGTAGAACCTTCTGCAGCACCAGCTGCTGGCAGGGCACTAGTAGAAAGCGTTGGCAGAGTTACCATCACATTTTCAGTACCCGTTTCAATCTGGCAAGTATCATCTTGCAGCAAACCGTTGAAGGTAACAGTACCATTTGAGGCAGCAAAAGCAGTTGTTGAAGAAACAGCCAAAGCCAGTGCACATACAGCCAGATTTACTTTACGCATAACTTTCATCCTTTAGTTTACTTTCCAATTAAATTATTTAAATAAAACACATATAGTTAACATCTGTAAAAACAGACACTCCCTATTCTTTTTTGCCTTTCATTTTGACAAGAAACAGCAAATTCCTTTTGAGATAAATATCTAACCAACACCCTTAAACTTGATGTGTTTAATTACTTATCTTTTCATTCAATACAGAAACCGTAAATTTATTTTCAACCTTATCAACGAATACAATCTGATTTGGCATTGCATCGTGGTCACGTAAAATAAACTTCCCAATTTCTGGTGTAATATTCTGTTCAATATAACGAATAAGCATACGGGCGCCGGTTTCTGCTACTGAGCAGCGGCTAACTACATCGTCAACGACCACATCACTATATTGCAACGTCAGCTGATGCTGAGACTGCAAACGCTGGCCGATACGATCTAAATGTAATCGAACAATATGCTGCAACGCGCTCTGCTGGAGCGGCAAATAAGGGATCACAGTGACGCGACCCAAAAATGCGGCGGGGAATACTTTCAGCAATTCAGGTTGCAACGCACTTAATATTCCATCTTGATCCGGTGCAGTATCCGGATCAGCTAACAAGTTACTCAATAGTTCACTACCCACATTGCTGGTCAACAGCAAAATAGTGTTTTTAAAATCAATAAACCGCCCTTCGCCATCTTCCATTTGGCCTTTATCAAATACCTGGAAGAACAGTTCATGTACATCTGAATGTGCTTTTTCTATTTCGTCTAACAGCACGACACTATAAGGTTTACGACGAACGGCCTCGGTTAATACTCCACCTTCGCCATAACCCACATAACCTGGAGGTGAACCTTTTAATGAGGAAACAGTGTGTGATTCCTGATACTCACTCATATTAATAGTGATAAGGTTTTGCTCACCGCCATACATACTTTCCGCAATGGCCAATGCGGTTTCTGTTTTACCCACACCAGACGGCCCCACCAACATAAACACACCCAGTGGTTTTCTTGGGTCAGCCATACCGGCACGTGCAGTCATGATATTTTCGCTTAACTGGACTAGCGCATGTGGCTGACCAATCACTCGCTCCTCAAGACGCTGCGGCAGTTCCATCACGGCGCGAATATCGTCTTTGAGCATCTGCCCGACTTGAATCCCTGTCCAGTCCGCCACTATATTGGCAATCACTGTTGCGTTGACTTCAGCTTGCACCAGCGGCTGCGCACTACGGGCTTGCAAAAGTTGCTCTTCCAGACCAGCTAGTTGCTGCTGATGCTGCTGGCGCTGTTCTTCATCAGGCGTTGGTTGTGACACCAGCTCATACAGCGCGGTTCGCGTCGCCGTAATCGCGGCGACCAATTCACGCTCAGCCTGCCAACGTTGCTCAAGCTTACTTGCCGCTTCTGAATGCTGAGCTATCGTGGTTTGCAACAACGCGGCACGCTCATCCTGCCCTTTACCGAAATGCCGTGCTTTTTCCAGCGATGACAACTCGGTTTGCGCTGTTTCGCTCTGGAAAGTCAATTGCTGCAATTCTGCTGGTTGTGAGAATTGCGCGACAGCAACACGTGCACAGGCGGTGTCAAGCAGGCTAATCGCTTTATCCGGCAACTGGCGCGCAGGAATATAACGATGGGATAATCGCACCGCAGCCTGCAAGGCTTCATCCATAATCCACACGCCATGATGTTTCTCTAACGCTGGCGTCAATCCACGCAACATCGAAATGGCGGTCTCTTCATCAGGTTCATCGACCTGAAGTACCTGGAAACGGCGAGTTAGTGCCGGATCCTTTTCGATGTGACGTTTGAACTCACTCCAGGTTGTTGCACCAATGGTGCGTAACTGACCGCGTGCCAGTGCCGGTTTGAGTAAATTAGCTGCATCACCGGTGCCTGCATTCCCCCCTGCGCCGACCAGAGTGTGAACTTCATCGATAAACAGGATGACTGGCGTTGGTGAAGCCATTGCTTCGTCTAAAACATTTTTCAGACGTGCCTCAAACTCGCCTTTCATACTGGCACCCGCCGAAAGTGCCACAACATCTAAGGTTAACAGGCTCACCTGACTCAGTGCCGGCGGCATTTCACCCGCTACAATCGCCAGCGCCAGACCTTCAACTACCGCTGTTTTACCCACACCTGCTTCACCGGTGAGCAACGGGTTGTTTTGCCGGCGACGCAGTAAAATATCCACCATCGTGCTGATTTCATGATTGCGCCCCAGCACTGGGTCTATCTTCCCTTCACGAGCTAATGCAGTCAGATCAGTGGTGTACTGCGCCAATGTCGCGGTACTTTTGCCGTTAATCGCATTGCTGGCTTCGCCCGGTAATGCGCCGTCATACATTGGGCTGCCATCAGTGGCTGCTTCATGAGTTTCCGGCGATGCCTGTGTAATAAAGTTAAAATCACTGCTCAAGTGCTCTAGCGGAATTTTTTCCATTTCAGGAGCAATAGCAAACAGTGCCCGGCGCAATTCCATATTGGTTAGCATTGCCAGTAACAAATGCCCACTACGAATACGTGTATCTAAACACTCCAGGCTGGCGTACACCCATGCTCGTTCGATTGCGAGTTCGATATGATATGAAAAATCTGAGATGCTGGTTGCACCAACTGGCAAACGCGCCAGAGCCTGAGCCAAACCACGTTCAAAAGCCTCTATATCTACTGCAAAATAGCGAACAATATGTTTAAGGTCGTTATCTTCCTGATGCCAAAGTTGGTTCACCCAATGGATCAACTCTACATAAGGGTTGCCACGTAATTTACAAATCGTTGTCGCACTTTCAATACCTTTGAAAAGAGTGGCATCCAGTTTGCCGAAAAGGTTTTTCCTTGTAATAGCCACGTTGTTTATCCTGGTCTTTTAAACTTTAACATCTTCACATCTGCATGTATTAATCTCTACATCTCTACATGTCATGTGCATATCAGCTTATATGTTTATGTGTATTTACGGAGCATCGCGAGGTCATTATTATTTCGTCACGAACTTTTCTGGGGCTAAGAGTAAAGGGGTAAAATAAAAAACGAAAGTATATTTATCCGATATTAATCATTTTAAGATTTTTGCTCGAGTTTATATCCCGCGTTAAAGAATATATTTAAGAACTCAAATCAACCATTGTAGGATTATTCATTTTCAGTGGTACGAAAATTCCTACAAATAAGAATGCGACCAAGATTAACATGGAAGTACAACTGAATTGTTTTAGGAATTATGCCCACAACAAAGTCCTAAAGTCACATGCAAGCAGCAATTCAACGTATTGTTTATGTTGAATATTCATACAAAAACACCTACAGAACCGTTAGCAGGGTTTTAAAGAGCATTGAGCCGAAAACTCTGGCGTGCAATAATTTACCTATTAAACAGGATTTATAAAATATTTATTACAAATTTTCGTCGGCATAATAAATGTAACAGATGAAGATAATTTTTATTATTCCCATGTATATATACGCAATTGATAAAACTGTTGTTTCGTTATCGCTGAATACGTTAAATCCGAACAAGTGAAAATCAACAGATACGATTCGACTGATTAGGCGAAATAAAGCTGACATAACAACTGAGGCAGTAAGTGGATCACAAATTTCTTGATTATTATAATAAAGAACTGACTTTTATGCGCGAAATGGCGCAGGAATTCGCAGATAAGCATCCTAAAATAGCAGGTCGCTTAGGCATGCACGGAATTGAAGTTGCCGACCCCTATGTCGAACGCCTGATCGAGTCATTCTGTTTTCTCTCTGCCAGAACACAAATTAAGCTGGATGCAGAGTTCCCTAAATTTACTCAGCGCTTACTGGATATTGTCTACCCCAATTACAATTCCCCTACCCCGTCAATGGGGGTGATTCAACTCAAGCCAAACCTAAAAGAGGGTGATCTGACTCAGGGCTATAATGTCCCTCGTGGCAGTTCGTTTTTCACCCATATCGCCCCCGGTGAAACGACCCGTTGTGAATTTCGCAGTGGGCAGGATGTTGGATTATGGCCGCTGGAGATAACAGAAGCGCGCCTAAGCTCTATTCCTCCCGACATGCCTAATCTGGAAAAGCACCGTATTGCCTATCATCGGTTAAAGGGTGCCTTGCGCATTAAGCTAAAACTGGTCGGCGACCTACAATTTTCGCAGCTAGCAGGGTTGGATAGACTGCCTATCTATATCAATGGTGACGAGAGGATCGTCTCTCACATCTTTGAACTTCTGCATGCCAGCCACGTTGCCACTATAATCCGCGCAGGGCACGGCGTGACTGCTGAAGATACCGTTATCAGCAATGATGCTCTTGCTTTTGAAGGGTTAAGCCCTGATCAAAGCTTGCTGCCATTGTCATGGAATATTTTCCATGGCCATAACCTGATGCAGGAATACTTCACCTGTCGCCAGCGGTTCTATTTCTTCACCCTGACTCAACTGTCCAAAAGTCTACGCAATAATCACACTAACGAAGCGGAGATTATTATCTTACTGGACCGGCTGCCTCAGGAGCTGGTGAGCCATGTTGCCCCCTCTCGCTTCCTATTAAATTGCACGCCGGTGATTAACCTATTCCAGAAGCGTATGGACAAGATTGAGATTAATCGTGCGCTCAATGACTTTCACGTCGTGCCAGATCGAAGCCGCCCGCTCGATTATGAAGTTTTCTCAATCACGAAGGTCTTTGGCCAACAAGCGGAAACCAGTAAAGAGGTGGTATTCAACCCCCTCTACCAAACCCGCCATTGCGACAATGGTAATTTTGGCCGCTATTTCTCCATTACCCGCAAACCCAGAGCGAGTCAGAACAATAAACGTAAATATGATACCCGTACGCCTTATGCCAGTACCGAGGTCTTTGTTTCGCTGGTTGACCAACAAGAAGCCCCCTACGGCGATAACCTGCGGTATTTATCCATTGAAGCACAGGTGACTAACCGAGACCTGCCACGGTTGATTACCAGTAATGGGAACTTTGAATTAACCATGTCGGATTCAGCTCCGGTACATGGTGCGCACTTTGTATTTCAGCCTAGCCCCCCACGGGCCCCTTTTGCGATAGATGAATCAGCCTGGCGACTCATCCGTCAGCTCAGTTTCAACTATCTGCCGCTCTCTGATATGACCCACGCGAATGGGGGTGAGTCGCTACGTAACATGCTACGCCTGTTTGTTAACACCTCAGATCTTGAATCGAATAATCAAATCGATGCGCTGGTTGGCTGCAAAAGTGAGCCGGTAATCCGACGACTCCCCGGTAACGGTTTACTGGTTTATGGCCGAGGGATCTGTTGCACCTTGACCGTTGACGAAGAAGGGTTCTCCGGCATCAGCCCCTATCTGTTTGGCTTGATCATGGAAAACTATTTAGCACGCCATGCCGCGATTAATGTGTTTACCGAGACTGAACTGCACTCGATGCAAAGAGGACGTGTCGGTCAGTGGAAAGCCCGTCCCGGCCGCCGGGGAGTACTGTAATGCAACCCGACGACAGCATGCAGCAGGAGAACCCCGTCAATCTCGATACCTGGTATCAGCAAGCAGAACCTTGGAATGCCGGTTTTATCAGCATGATGCGTGCTAACGCAGCCCGTACACCTGCGATGCCCGCTCCCGGTAAAGCTATGCTGCCGAAACAGGAAACCTTCCGTATCGGGCAAAGTGCCAATATGGCGTTCTCTCCGCGTGAGATAGCACATGTTGAAATGAAAGACGGGAAGATGGATCTACAGCTTTTTGGGCTGGGTATCTGGGGGCCGCATGGCGCGATGCCGTTGCAAATGACCGAACTGGCCTACACCCGCGCGGAGTTACATGACCACACACTGACCGATTTTGCCGACCTATTTCATCATCGGGCGTTATCACAGCTTTATCGCGCATGGTTTGTCTCTCAGGATACTGCGTCGCTTGACCGGCAACATGATGAGAAATTCTCTTTTTATATCGGTAGTTTAGCCGGTTTAGACCCTGCGGAGTTGGCACAGAGTGCGTTGCCAGTGCATGCCCATCTCGCTTCGTCTGCACATCTTATTCGTGAAGCGCGTAACCCCGAAGGCTTAGTCGGCGCATTGCAATACTACTTTGAAGTGCCGGTTAGCATGGTCGAATACGCCCAACAGTGGATATCTCTGGATAAAAGTGACCAGACGCAATTGGGCGATGGTGCTTCGGCGATGCTGTTAGGGGATGGCGCCATTCTGGGCGATACCGTTTTAGACCGACAGCATAAATTCGAGCTGATACTCGGCCCGCTTAGCCTGCAACAGTATCTGCGCTTTAGCCCGTCTGGACAGGATTTACCGGTATTACGTGAATGGGTTCGTAACTTTGTCGGATTTGAATATGCCTGGGAAGTGCAGTTGCTGTTAACCGCCGATGAGGTCCCCACGGCCACGTTGGAGGGTGCCAGCCAATTGGGATACACCAGTTGGTTAGCCCGGGACGATGTCTCTGCCAACGTACACGGAATGAGTTTTGAACCCGAAATGCACCGTTATTAATCCATCAGCATCACGGCTAAGCCGAGAGTGAAAAATTAGACGACGTCCACCCATGGCGTTAAAAGGAAGAAACATGAGTGTACCCAGTATTGCTGATAGTACCGGTTATTATCACCGCCTGATGCAGCCTATTGCAGGTGATCATCCCTGTGGCCCGAGTCTGGAATATGACTCGGCATTTCTTATGCTGCAAACAAAACTGCAACCCAAGCTGACTGCCGAGTACGGCAACTTTGTTGAAGTCGCTGAGCCCACTAACTGGACCGATACCGAGCGAAAATGCCTTGAGCTACTAGGTAAAGCCCGCGACATTCGGCTACTGATTATTTTGATGCGCTGTCGGATGCGTCAAATTGGCGTAAGTGCCGTGCAGGAAGGGCTGGAAGCCCTACTGTGGTGTCTGAGTGCCTGGCCGGATGAGCTGCATCCACAGTTACTTGATGAAGGCGAATTTGAACCTTTCATGCGGGCCAATGCTTTTGCCGAATTAGACGATATCGATGGTTTTATTGCTGATTTTCGCAACCAGCTATTACCCAAAGCCGCAGGAATGCAAATATCAGTCAAAGAGCTGGAGAAAGCATATTCGTTCCCGCGCGAAGAAGGCGCACTGGAAGAAGCCACTCTGCAAGCTATTGAGCACGATTGGCAGGCCCGTTCCGACAGCGCGATCCTCTCATTGCAGAAAGCTTATGCATTGCTGTTGGAATTAACCACACGTCTTAGCTATTCTCTCGGCGATGTTACCCCTGACTTTGTCAGATTGACTACGGTGTTACGCCACTTTGGTGGAGACGATATGGTCGATATCGCCCCGATCATGGCCTTTGAAACACCTGAATACATTGCGCCAGCCGAGGCCACGGATGCCTACACGATGGCCCCAGAATGGCAGCCTGAGGAAATCGTCACGGCGGTCACCGCCCCGACAGATACTACGGCTCCCACTTATCCACCCGTGCCGCACTTACCCTTGCAATCACCACCGGCGATAGCCGTTGCGGCGCAAGTTCCAGCGGTGCCAAAAGGGATTCAAAATCGGGCGGATGCGCTATCTCGACTCATTGAAGTTCGCCAATGGTTTGCCACTGCCGAGCCTAGCAGCCCGGTCATCGCGCTATTGTCTTTTTCAGAAAAAACTATCGGCAAAAGCTTTGGTGAGTTACTGCAAATCATCCCAGCGGAACTGATTTCTAAACTTGATGCAGGACAGGAGTAGTTAGCCATGACAAGGACGCTTTTTATATTGGCATTCGGCGCGGTTATCGCCGGGCAAGCAAACGCCATCTGTACCATTGATACAGAAAGCAAAGACGGCGGATCTCTGCCATCCACCATGAATATAGCTGGGTTAACGATCACTATTGATGCAGATGCACCCGCCGATACCTCCAAGTTTATTGCCGAGGCGAATTCAGCAACGCAAGGGACCAGAGTGACTTATGTCGATTGCGCCATTGGTAACCCTTACGGCAAAAATGTCGGCACCTTGCTGGGGGCAGATTTGGGCAAGGGATTATTTGCCACCAATATCGACGGCATTGCCATTAAGCCTATGTGGAGTAATGGTGCTGCCTTTGGTACGTTCAATACTAACGGGGCAATGACATTTACCACTGAAATTGGCCGTTGGACTTATCCAGCTAACTCCTATTTCAGAATTGAGTTATATAAGACCAAGGAAACACTCTCCCTGTCCAATACTACGGGTCAGTTGGTTTTGCCGGCGGGCACCGCGGCCTACAACTGGGTGAACAGCAATAGTGAAGCCAACTTCGCACAAAAACTGGTTATTGGCCAAATCACTATTATTAGCACCCCATCCTGTACTTTTGACGGTACAAAAATTGTCGATTTTGGCCTGGTAACCTCAGGCACCTTGAATAATGGAGTCGAGCGCAATCTGGATTTTGATATCACCTGTAAAACTGATTATGGGCAATATTCAGCCACCGCTGCCATTACCACACAAACCCCGACTGCCGATGGGAATTATATCAAGGTTAAAGACAAGGATGGTCAGGATGATCGGATGCGAATAAAAATCAGCGACAGTAGCGGGAAATTACTGGCACCCAATGGCAATGATAAGGAGCAAAAGCTCAATATCGCCAGTGCGACACCGGCTGAATTCAAGTGGAAAGCCACCCTTGAACCGGTATCTGCCACCGCCAAACCCGCTAACGGCAACTTTAGCGCCGCCGCAGAAATTATTTTGCAAGTTAATTAACCCATTAGGGTAACACTGTTAATTTACACGGATTATATATGCAGTCTGTATCTTCTATTTTTGTGAGCATTGCGAGCTATCGGGATTCAGAATTGATCCCGACGCTACATGACATGATAAATACAGCTAAAAGCCCCGAAAATCTCAATATTGCGGTTTTCTGGCAAGATGAAAATGACATGAATACTTTCATTAATCAGGGCATGCGGCTGATAGAAAGTAAAACCCATCTAGGCTACCCATTGCATCAATTGGAATATAACCAAGCACATATATGGGTGTTAACTGTGCATTATTATGAGAGCAAAGGGGCTTGTTGGGCCAGGCATATGGCTGAAGGGCTCTTTCAGGACGAAACCTATTTCTTGCAAATAGACTCTCATTGCCGATTTATTCAACACTGGGATCATGAAATGGTCACGATGTTGAATAGCCTGCGTGACCAAAGCCCTAAGCCAATACTCTCCGCTTATCCCCCAGGCTATGAACCCGGTGATAATGAAAACAGAAAAGATTATGTCAGCCGCCTGATCTTTAATACTTTTACCCCCGAAGGCATGGTGCAAATGATGTCCACGCCTTTTACCGAAAGTGCCCCCGCGCGCTGCGGGTATTTAGCGGCTGGCTTCATATTCGCTGATGGCTGTTTTGTCCGTGAAGTCGCCAACGACCCGGACATCTTCTTTATGGGGGAAGAAATTGCCATGGCTGCCCGTGCTTTTACACATGGCTATGATTGTTACGCTCCGCACAAAATCCTGCTGTGGCACTTCTATACCCGAAGCGAGCACCATAAGGTTTGGTCCGATCACAATAATGAAGCCAAAAAATCTGGCGCGGTGGAACTTGCCTGGTGGGAGCGGGACAAAATCGCTAAAAGCCGGGTCCGTACTCTTCTGGGCACTGAACAAGGCAACGTTGAACCTGGCTGCTATACATTGGGTTCACAACGCACTTTACAAGAATTCGAATATCGCCTCGGGGTTAATTTTAGCAAGCGAGCCGTACATCCGGATGTCGTCGGTGCCAGCAAAGTAAGCTATTTCACTGATCTCCCGACGTCCCACGGGCAGTGGCTAGAATCCTTAATTCTGGTCAATAAAAAAACACTAAAAATAGAAAAGCACGAAGCCGATTTCACCCGTGAAGATGTGGAGTGGTGGCACATAGGTGTTTATAACGCGCAAAACGCTCAAGTTATGGCTGAACATGTTGATATCAGCAATATGAAGAAAATCATTACCAAAACCGATGACTCTCTCTTTGAGTTAAAACTGGCCTTTAATACCGAAACAGATTCAAACCCATGCTCTGTCAGAATATGTCCTTATATTCGTTTGCAGGGTTGGGGTGATGTTGTGGAGAAACCCTGGTGAAAAGCGAAGACATTTTCAAACAAATTTTAAGCATCGACGCCTTATTATCTTTTAATGGCATTATTCCGTCGTTATCCGGCTTCCAGCGAAAACTGATTGCGCAAATCGAAGCATTTTGCCTCACATTGAAATCAGAACAACATCCCCCGATCGAAGTAGACAGGTTATGTCATCAGCTTTGCCATTATTTGGATAAACGCACTGAAAATACAATTAAAGATAAGGGGTTAAGTTGGGATGGCTATTTATTATTAGATTATTTCTATGGTTACAGTGCGCCAGCTCCTGCTGATAGTATCAGCCTCGAAGCGTTATTAAACAGCGATGACGAAATCATCTGTCAATATGCGCTTAAAATACTTGCCCTCTCGCGTAATTTGCCCATCCGTGATGTGAAATCACAGCAATTACTTGCGCAATATGGCCATAAGTTACTCCCCCCCAATAGGGTTATGGATAACGATGATTTTCACGTGGAATCAGAACAGGAAGAAGAAGCAGGCCACAATGAGGAGCCGCTCAAAATAGAACAAGCCGCTGAGCCACGTCGAATTTGGCGATCGTTAGGCTTACCTCTCTTTGCTGCCCTGTTATCGCTCGGTGCGTTTTGGTTTTGGTGCTCTCGTTATTTAGGTGATCTGTCTTAAATGTTTAAGCTCAAATTAAATAATTCGCTATTGCTACTCTGGTTGGCAACCAGTGGCGCATTAATAGCAAGTCTGGCTTGGTATGAAAATACCTTATGGAATAATGCCATTTTCATTACTTTTCTCGCGCTACTGGTGCTCACAGTATGGCAGCATTACACCCTTAAACCAGAGCCCTCTCAGCCAGAACCACAACAGCCCCCTACACCGGCGGTTTCAGAAACAGCGCATCAGGGGAATACTGTCATTTTGATTCTTGGCCCCTATGCAGCCAAGTGGTTTAGTCATCCAGGGGCGACTGATAATACGCGTTTTTCCAGCCAGGCTATTTGGATCTTAATTCCTGACCCGGAAACATTGCAAAAAAGGCTTAAACATATTGCGGCACATCACCCGTCTGCACAGGTAATGGCCTTTTTCCCCTTCTTGCCAGATGTTTATGAAAATACATCAATTATCATTTCGCAACTGACAAAATGGCAGAACAGCTTTTCAGCATTATCCCTGCAATCTCCCCTCTTCTGTGTGTTTGCTATCTACATGCAGTTAAGTGAGGAACGTCTTAGCCATAATCCTGACAATGCATATTGGACTGGGAATATTAATCTCGCCAATAAAAAAGAGATCGATATTACTGCTGCTTTCCAGGCATTGAGCCAAAAACTGGAGTCGCAAGATACTAGCAGTACTGCGTTTTCTTCCCAGCGTCACGCGATTGCGCATAATCTGTTTATTTGGTTAAACGAATCTGGCGTGACAAATGCCTTAAAAAACCTCTTTTCCCACACATCATTACAGCTGACTGATGTAATTTTGTCCGATAACGGTAAAGGGTTTATCAAGCATGGCGCCTGGTCGGTATGGTTGGAAAAAACCTTGGGGATTTTACCTGGTTTGGCCTCATCCCTATCACGACCACCTTTCCCGGACGTCATTAACTGGCGAAAACCGCAGATAGCCCCAGTGGTGAAATCGACCGTTATTGAAAGCCCAACACCGCCAAAATGGTTATGGAGCCTGGGTTTTGCCACGGTACTATTAGCAATACACATAGCCTATTCTTTATCACAAGAAAAAGCTCGCCATGAGCAATTTAACCAACAGATGGCCACTTTAGGCAATATGGCCGATATATCCATGCAACATATTACGGATAATATTGCGATGTTAACTGATAAGGCTAAAATATATTCTAACTGCTTGAATATAGTAGACCTATCACATTGGGGGCTATCTCAATGCGCCCCGATATTGAATAAAATAAACCACAAAATTGAAAGTTATCAAGCTATCCCCGTGTTTAGTTCTACCCAAATGGCACCGATGTTTGATTCAAATAGCACAAAACTGAAACCCAATGCTCAAACAAATGAGACTCTGACATCCTTGTTACTCCTGGTAGAACAGAATCAAGGCAGAAAAGTTCTTATTATCGGCCATTCGGACAATACCGGTAGTGCTTCATTCAATATGACCATTTCCGAACAACGCGCAGTTGTCGTTCGAGACTGGTTAATCAAAAACAGTACTCTTTCAAGAGAAGATTTCATTATCCGGGGAATGGGAGCATTAGAACCGGTCGCGTCAAATGACACACCAGCAGGACAAGATCAAAATCGGCGCGTTGAAGTGCTGTTATTACCAATACATGACAAGAATGCGGAAGCTTAAAATCCTATGAATGCTATTTCTTCTACTTATTCTATTTTTGAGGGCACCTTTCTGACAACCGCCCCGGTTCTGGATCAGTCAGTGAACATTTTAATGTTCAGAGATCCTGATAACCACGAATATACCATCATTATTAACCGTGCTTTATTAGATGAAGAACAAACACCTGAAGATTTTTGTGAAAAAGAGATGGAATCGTTGCGCAATAAATTGCCTGGATTTCAAATTGAAGGAAAATTACTCAAACATGAGCTTGGTCCGGCGAAATTGCCCGTAGTACAAGTGGCAAACAATTTTCTGCAAGATGGGGAGGTCACTCGCCAAGTGCAATCTATTGTATTGCTCCCGCATCATGCCATCTCAAATCCAGCTAATCGTGTAGTACTTATCTTCACCTTGACGGCTTCCGGAAATGAATTTACGGAACATCAACGTAAGCATTACGTACAGATTATTAATAGCTTCAACCCCAAAGTGGCATCAGTTCGTTAATATCAGCCAACAATCACTTCACGCAATATTATCCAATATCGCGTGAAGTGATAATTTCACCAAGATGGGGTTGGTAGAGTCAGTTTATAGAAAAATGCGATATATCTTTGCGGGAAATAAACAGTAAATCAGATACAAATAAAAACAGTTTCTTTATTGCTATAATTTTTAATATGTGATGCATAGTTATAAAACTCTAATCGGTTTAGCACACCCAGTTTTCTTATCGCATTTCTCCGATGGGTTAACACTGTCTTTTTAGAACGCTCAAGTATATTTGAAATATCTGTAATCGTGTAACCCTGCCCTGTCAACTCCACCACTCGACTTTCAGTGATAGAGAGTTGGATATAATTTTTAAGCCCTAACCGCCGGAATATATCACTATTCATCATATTGCAGTGACTGAGGCGTGCAATGGCCAAAATTTTCTTGATTTTAGAGATGGTGTCATAAATATCGAGTTGACTGCTGTTAAAGGGAATGTTGACTGTCATCATCGGAGTATGACTACTATTGGTACACTTCCCGATATATCCACTCTCTTGGTATATATTGACAATCACCATAAAATCTTTAAATATGACATTGGCCAGGTGTATCGATTTTTTTTCACACGGATTAAGGAGTAAATAATCCTCAACGCCCTCTTTATTAAAAACTTTCTGGAGTAGAGAATGCAAACCTAACTCATAGAAAGCATTTTGGGTTGTAATCGCTACACTTAACATTTTAAACGTTCCTTATTTTTACTTACTATCCTTAGTCAGCATTCGCTGAACGAATTTTGAATAGTAATGATGACTTCAAATAGTCATCAGTAGAATTTTATCTTTGCGATTGTCACTCTTTCACTGAAAAATTCAGTAATGTGATAAGTGAAAAGTTAAAACCCGAGAGATAGAACTAACGTTACTCAAAATTCGATAATTGAGGGAAGTACATATATCTTAAAGATATCCTAAATTTAAAATATTTATTTCACTTATCAACATAAAACCCTCACCTATGAACAATGCAGATTATCAAATATGACCTCGAACATTGAAAATCCAATATGGCAATTAAACAACACTAAGAAGTAAAAGTATATGGGAATACCGCCACCAACCTTGTCGGATTTTTCTTATACCCATTGTATAATTTCTTTATCATAAAAGGTAACTTGCATATGTCTCCATACGCGGCTGTTGACTCAAACTCGTTGACCGCCTTGTTATATTCCCTTTAGTGATAACAGATTACCTTGACTTAAGGCCAAGGCTGATAATATTGATACTATCAAGTACATGAGTATTTCTTCAATTCTACTGTTGTCCGTATCCCTATCAATTACATGGATAACCGATGAAGATTTTTTATAAGCCTGGCAAATGAAGCAGAAATCAAATAAGTATCCATATTTATAGTGGTGTATCACTCACAATAAATAACTTTAGTTATTATATCCATCGCAACTGTGCACAGCATGCTGATTCGTCACGACCTGGAAACAATACTCACCCTGCCAGCAGGATAAACTATAAATAAAGTATGCTGTATTCCCTTCCGTCATAAAGATAGATATGAAATAAAGTTAATAAATTGAAGGCTACTTGTCAGTATATCTTGTCACCCCCCACAAAAGATAATCGTTTTGGCAGCTTGGAGATATCAGATTGAACGGTTATACCAATCAAGTTTATTTATGCAGTACAAATATTATCTGTATAAATAGCGGTTCAAGTGGATAGATATAAAGTCAATAAAAAGCAGATATGGGATGTGAAAGAATAAAATCCCAAATAAAATCATATAACCAGGAGTCGGAGGGTCTCCCCTCCTTCTTCCAAACTAATATAGCGATAACAAGGAATTATCTATAGAACCTGAAGGCTCTAACAGCGTAGATACTGTTATCAATGCGATAACTGACGTTCTTTCATCTCAGTGGGTACATGTTTATATTGAAAAACAAAGATGAAAATCACCAATAAAATAAGTGTATAAGCAGCAAAGGAGAGCCAAATACTATTCCAGTCTTTTACGCCATTCACAGTAAAATAATCGACAACATGCCCACTGGCGATAGCACCAACATATGCACCAATACCGTTAACCATTGTCATAAACAGCCCTTGCGCGCTGCCCCTAAATATCCGTGTTTAATATTGTGGATAATAGGGGACTAAATAGAGCTTTTATAATGTTTTGACGATCAGATTTTCGCTTTACTTTTCAGGAAAGCCTCAATCAGTTTAGTGAAATTAACTGATGCCAATTTGGCACATTTTAACGTTTGTTCGTGTGACAGAACTACGTCGGACAACCCTTCTGCCAGGTTTGTAATAGCCGTTAGCGCGATGACTTTTAAACCACAATGCGCCGCAGAGAGAACTTCGGGTACCACTGACATGCCAACGACATCACCACCGATGATTTGCATCATGCGAATTTCAGCCGGCGTTTCAAAACACGGCCCCGGATATGAAACAAACACGCCTTCAGTCAGTGGAATATCAAGCTGGTGGGCAATATTCGCCATATCAGCGCGCAGCTCTTTATCATAGGCATTCGCCAGGCTAAAGAAACGCGGGCCAAAACGGTCATCATTAGGCCCAACCAACGGTGTTCCCGGCATGGTATTAATATGATCTTTAAGCATGACCACTGACCCCGGTAATACTTCTGGGCGTAATGAACCGGCGGCGTTCGTACAGAATAAGAACTCGCATCCCATCAGTTTAAAGGTGCGTACCGGATTGGTCATAATGCTCATGCCTTTGCCTTCATAGAAATGGCCCCGGCCTTTCATGCACATGACAGGGACACCAAACAGATCACCTAACACCAATTCACCGGCATGACCGTGAACTGAACTGACAGGAAAACCAGGAATATCGGCATAACTAATAGTGGTGTCGTTCGTAATTTGTTCGACCAAGCCGCCCAAGCCTGAACCTAAAATAAACGCTACCTGAGGTTTAAATCCAGGTTTTATTTTCTGAATAACCTCAACGGCCTGAAATGGTAATTCACTAAAATCGATATTAATATTTGAATTTGTGGTTGTCATAATAAAACCCCTTAGTTATTTTAATATTTATCAAATAAACTGGTTATCAGACAAACCAGCAAGATAATAAATAGGTAGAGAGACAGGTAATCTTCCCCATCATATGTAGCGGGTTATGACACAACCAATACTAAAATCTTGCTTATCCATACTGAAATGGTAATGGTTCGAGGTGTGTTTCCACGTAATTATCGTCGATCACAGAGGATAATAGGTAAACACATGACCACCAAAATAGTGAAAGCACATCTACAAATGTTGGGGTTTACCACCCTTCTTGGCGGTTCATTTATCGCCAGCGCCACCATTAGCAACTCATTGCCGCCGATGGTTATCACCTGGTTAAGGTACAGTATTGCCAGTCTGCTGTTCATTATCTTGCTGATAGGTCAGGGTTTACTCAAATTACCCCGTGGTCGGGATTTAGGCCGCTACACCTTAATGAGTCTGCCGCCACTGCTCTACTTCGGTTGCATGATCTTTTCACTGCAAACCACCAGTGCACTAAATTAAAGTGCGTTATACACCACAGTCCCCTTATTAAGCATGATAATGAGTATGCTATTTCTCAACACGAGATCAACATGGCCGGTGATGACGGCGTTATTGATGGGTATTTTTGGCGCGTTATTTATTATTTTTAAAGGCGACATCTCTCAACTTTTACAATTATCGCTGATACCGTCTGATTATTTGTTCCTGTTTGGCTGTTTAGGTATGGCACTCAATCCTATCGTGGTGAAAAAACTACATCGGGGTGAATAAGCACTGGTTTTAAACGGTTGGAGTTTAATTTGTGCAACGTTGTTGCTAACTGCGGTCGTCGCCTATCAATTACCTGACATTGCATGGCGTAATATTAGTCTTACTACCTGGAGTGGTGTTTTTTACCTTGCCACTTTCGCTACGGCATTAAGTTTCTTTTTATTCCAAAAAGCCTGTATTGTCCTGTCTCCGGCCAAAGTCTCGAGTTATGTGTACCTGATCCCGCTGTCAGTTATTGCCACTAATGCGATATTAGGACAGACAATAAATTGGCAGGAGATCACCGCTGGATCCGCTTTAGTGATTATCTCGATGGCTATTTTGGTCAAGGCTAAATGAAATAGGCCGGTATCGTATTTAAAATAACTCAAGCAGCCGGTCCAGTGCCGGAGTGGTTCTGCCGGGGTGATAAACGGCAAATAGGTCCGCGGAGAGATGTTCTTCCAGTGGGATAAACTTAATATTTGGCCAAGGAATTTCCTGCATGCTTTCGGGCACCAGCGCAATACCCAGATTACTGTTTACAAATGCCAGTTGGGTTTGTGGTTCATCAAATTGATAAATAGTCAGCGGCCTTACAGCCTGCATTGAGGCAGCTATTATATAAATTTTTAGAATAGCCAGAATGGGTAAAAGTGAGGAATATCAGATTTTGGCCGGAGAGATCTTTTAAAGTGAGTCTCTCTTTATCCGCTAATACACTCTCATGGGATACGGCGACCGCGACCCGCTGTTTTTCAACCCGCTGATAGGTCAGCGCCGGGTTTTGCTCCAAATCAGCACAGCGCCAGAAGCCAATATCAAGCTTCTTACTTAATAGCGCTTCATATTGTTTACTCGGTGGAAACTCATGCAATGACCAGGTGGTATTCGGGTTAAGCATCTTAAAGTGTTTGAATTTCTCTAATAACTGATGCCAAAGCGCTGAACCAATTATGCCAATATTGAGGTGATTTTGTTCATGTCGGGCAATATAAGAGACGCGGCTTAGTGAGTTTTCGATATTCTCAAATACTTCCTTCATTTCAGCCCGCATCATTTCACCCGCCAGAGTTAACACCACGTTGCGGCTGTCTCGTATAAACAGCGGGAAGCCCAAAGCATCTTCTAACTCTTTAATTTGCAAGCTTAATGGGGGTTGAGAGATATGCAGGCGTTCCGCTGCTTTGCCAAAGTGCAATTCTTCTGAAACGGCTAAAAAATAACGGATCATTTTCAAATTAATACGGCCGGAAAAAAGAAGTTTCTGCATGCACTCTATCCAATTATTTTACTGCTTAACCTGAATTATGTTTTTGATAATAACATCATCTGACCATCCCATGACTACCCCCCCGAACAATTAAAAACTATTGGATTGTCAGGTAGATGTAGCTAACACCCCTGCAATTTCAAGAACGAAGAGAAACACCCCAAAGTCATTGGAATTGCAGGTAGGCAGCAAGAGAATGAATCCCGATGAGCTTACTGAAGTAAGTGATTCGGGTAAGTGAACGTCGCTAACACCCCTGCAATTTCAAGGACGAAGGGGCGCTGGCAACTCTATATTGCTTTCGGTTAACAACCCCATATTGTTATACATCGCACAGGCCGCATCCACTAAGTGCATGGCTAACGCCGCACCGCTGCCCTCGCCTAGCCGCATCCCCATCTGCAAATAAGGTTCCAGTTGCAAATGGTTCAGTGCGATAACCGCGCCTTTTTCTGCTGATAGATGAGATGGAATCAGGTAATCACGCACCTTGGGTTCGATACGGCAAGCCGCCAGAGCAGAGGCATAAGAGAGAAAACCATCCAACACCACCGGTAAACCCGCAGCGGCAGCCCCTAACATCACCCCAGTCATACCCACCAGATCAAAACCACCCACTTTCGCCAATACATCAATACCATCACTGGCATCCGGTTGATTAGTTTCAATCGCACGCCGCACCACTGCAACTTTATGATGTAATTGCTCGCTGGGGAAGTTAGCGCCAATCCCTACCACTAATTGCGGGTCGCTGTCGGTAAACACACTGACCATCGCCGCGGCGGGGGTGGTATTCGCCATACCCAGCTCACCCACGCCAAACACTTTTACGCCGTCTTTGGCCTGTTGCAGTGTCAGTCTCACGCTGGCAACCAGTAAATCTTCGGCTTGTTGGCGAGTCATGGCCGCACCACGGGCAATATTGCCGCTGCCGCGGGCCACTTTCATATCCACTACGCCTGGCAGCGTGTCGCTATCAATCCCCACATCCACTATCTTGACTTCAGCTCCAGCGTTGGCCGCCAACACACAAACACCGGTGACACCTTTGACCATATTCAGTGCTTGAACCCTAGTCACAACACGAGGTGAGATAGCCACACCTTCGTCATAAACACCGTGATCAGCCGCCATGACAATGATTTGTTTGCGGTCGACTTGGTGAGCATACAAACCACGCATTCCTGCCAATTGGAGCGCCAACTGCTCCAAACGCCCCAGGCTGCCCTGTGGTTTTAACAAACCATCCAGCCGTGTTTTAGCTTTGGCCATCGCTTGGCTATCCAGCGGAGTAATGGTGCGCAGAATTGATGAAAGTATTTGCATCTATTTAACCTCGTGGTGCAGGCTGCCAGACAGCCCGGCTGTTGAACGCACGCAACGTGACAAATCCATCATGGATCTCCAACACGCTGTATGCCCCCTGCTCAAAATGAAAATGCCACATAGCGGCGGCTGGCATCGCCAGTAAACGCGCTAACATCAGACTTAACACCCCCTGATGGGCAACCAGTAGCTGATTATTATTGTGACTGTTTGTTTCGTGACTGTTGGTTGAAAGCAGTGACTGAACGACGCTTTCAACGCGGTCTGAAAACTGCAAAAAAGACTCCCCACCGGTGGGGCTAGCCTGTTGCCAGTCTGCCACCCATGCCGCCCATGCTTGTGAGTCTTCACGTTGTAAATCATGGTGATGTCGCATTTCCCACTCACCAAAATTCATTTCATTTAATTGGTCATTAATGCCCGCAGTGAGGGGATGCCCCGCCAGCACGATATCGGCAGTATGCCGCGCACGTAGCAACTGGCTACTGACACCATCAGCAAACGCCACATCCGCCAGCCAACCGGCAACATCACCGGCCTGCTCAACGCCGAGTGGCGTTAACGCTAAATCGGTCAGGCCGCAAAAAACACCGCGCAAATTAGCTTCAGTTTGCCCATGGCGCACCAGAAAAAGTCGCATAGAATGGCTCATCAAAAGTGTTCGAAATCAGGCAGTGTTACAGCAACGCCAGTAGGAATATCAACTCACCCACTTCGGCTGCCGCGCCCAGCGTGTCACCGGTTTGTCCACCCAGACGGCGGCGCAGGTAGGTTGCCAATAATGCCACCACCACCATGCTAATCACTAACGCCAACAGCGCTGCGCCCTGACCCAGTAGCAGGGTTAATATCGCGCCACCGGCCAAGGTGACAAGCGTTTGTTTCCCCGTCACTTTACCGATGTAAATATTGCCTAATCCATTACCTTCTCGCGCATAGCGTTGGCGATACATCAGCAGCACAATCACCGTGCGCCCGGCCACCGAGGCGGCGGTGAGCATCGCGAGCATCGCGAGCATCGATACATCGCGCAGCGCCAACTCACTGACCACCAGCACTTTTGCCACCACGATAAATATCAGCGCCAAACCGCCGTTGGTACCGAGGCGGCTGTCGCGCATGATCTCCAGCATTTGCTCGCGCTTGCGGGCAGAAAACACCCCATCACAGGTATCTGCCAGCCCATCGAGATGAAAAGCACCGGTAACCAGCGCCAACGCCAGGACATATCCCAGCGCAGCCAGTGGCACACCACACCACGGAGCCAACAGAGTGAAAACCACCCCACCGATCCCCCCAACAATCAGGCCGATAAACGGGAAACCGATAATACCGCGCTCGTAGTTATCCATCGCCAGCCCTTGCGTCCAGCGCTCTGGCACCGGAATGCGGGTCATGAACTGCAATGTTGCGAGAAATAGACGCAGGCTCATTTAATCTTAACCTCAATGCCCGAAACCACGAAAAACACCTCGTCAGCTGCCGCGGCCAGGCGCTGGTTGACGCGACCCGCAATGTCACGAAAATGCCGCGCCAGACGATTTTCCGGCACGATCCCCATGCCCAATTCATTGGTCACCAAATAAATGGGCGCACGGCTCACGGCGCATGCGGCCAGCAACTCAGTAATTTGCTGCTGAATGCCCACTTCAAGCCGCACAAAATCCATCTGTTCCGGCGGTGTGTCACCCGCCAGTTCAAACAGCAAATTGGTTATCAGTGTGGTGATGCATTCCAGCATAACGGCTTCACCGGGTTCGACGTGCTGTTCCAGCACGGTGCCGAGATCACGATAGCCCTCCCAAGTGCGCCAATGTGCCGGGCGGCTGGCGCGGTGTAATGCAACCCGCTCTGCCATTTCGGCATCGGTGACTACCGAGGTCGCAATGTAAAACACCCGTTCGGCTGCGTGTGACGCCAAACGCTCGGCCAATGAACTCTTGCCACTGCGCGCCCCTCCCGTAATCAAAATCACTGTGCGCGCTCCTGTTGATGCTGTTTCATCAGTTTGAAAATCCTATCAATATCAATATGCTCGCGCATCTGTGCTGCCAGAATATCGAACTGTTGCTGTTTATGTTCAGCATAATCCACTGTCACACCGTCAAAAGCAGCCAGCCCTTTGCGCTGGCGCAGGCTATCTAATAGCGCACGGGTAAAGTGGTGGCTGTCAAATAGCCCGTGGATATAGCTGCCCAATACGCTACCATCGCCATTGACTGCACCATCCACCCACTGCTCGGCTTGTCCGTTACGTAAAGTCAGGTGCGCAAAAGGTATGGCGTCACTGCCCAGATGAGAGACACCCATATGGATTTCATAACCTTCAAGCGGGTGCTCACGACAGTTTTTTAGTATTCCTGGCAGGCCAATCTGGCAATAGCCGCTCACGCGCGTGGTGACTTTATCTGACGCGAACTCAGTTTCCACATCCAGCAACCCCAAGCCATCCATCTGCTCAAGCCCCGACTCCACGCCATCAATAATGCGTTTCCCCAGCATTTGATAACCGCCGCAAATCCCTATCACCGGCACATTATGTTGATGCTGCTTCAGTATCGCTGCCGCCAACCCGCTGTGGTGCAACCATTGCAAATCACCCAGCGTATTTTTGCTGCCCGGCAGAATAATCAAATCTGGCTGACCCAACGCCGACAACTGCGAGACATAGCACAGGCGTACATCCGGCTGAGCGGCCAGCGCATTAAAATCAGTAAAGTTAGCGATATGAGGTAAGCGGATCACCGCAATATCCAGCGCCTTTTCTGCCGTATCCTGATATTTGCCATTTTGCAGAGCGACACCATCTTCATCTTCTAAATCAATATCCAGCCACGGCATCACCCCCAGCACGGGGACATGGGTCAGGGCTTCAATCTGTTCCAGGCCAGGGGTCAGCAGTGCGATATCGCCACGAAATTTATTGATTATCACCCCTTTGACGCGGGCTTTTTCATGCGGATGCAGCAGCGCCAATGTGCCATAAATCGCGGCAAACACGCCGCCTCGGTCAATGTCCGCCACCAGTAATACCGGCGCGTCTGCCATTTCAGCCATACCCATATTGACGATATCGCGGTCCCGCAGATTAATTTCCGCCGGGCTGCCTGCACCTTCCAGCACCATGACGTCATATTCGCGTGCCAAACTGTGGTAAACCTCGCTGATTTGCTGCTGCAATTGCGGTTTGTACTGATGGTATTCCACCGCATCCATATTGCAGGCAACTTTGCCCA
>NZ_JBLWEX010000292.1:0-40199 GCF_048323875.1 Yersinia sp. LJYL362 | reverse complement strand
GCTTTAATTTGTTGAGCAGCGGCTATTTGGCTAAATAAAATGGCAGAAATAGTCAGACAGAGTGTTGGTAGTGGCTTAGGAAATTTCATTCAGTGGTCTCCAGAAGTCATTAAAACAATAAATAAAAGGGCAATATTTCTCATGGTGGAATAGTTATATAAAGGACGATTCCTTTATCCTTAGGCTATTCAACCTAGCTGTTTACATTTGCTTTTAAATTGACCATTGTCACAGAAAAAGAAACGATAGGAACTGCGTTTCAATAATTGTGAAGTTGCATTTCATGGTGACATAAACCCTATTAAAATGCAGGGTAAAAGATAGGATTTGTCGGGTAATAAAGGTGACACAACTTGAAGTGGATAACGTTTTAGTTCAAATGGTGGGGTTCTGATATTGTGGCAAACAAGGTTAGCTACTACTATAAAACGCTATAAATCAACATGAATAGGACAACGCGTGACCTCGGTATTCATCCGCAATTTTACCTTTACCGCACTACCGGCCGCCGGTTTAAATGACCAACCCTTGTTTCACGGGCTTTTGGCTAAATGTGATTTTGATGTGAATGGATACCGGGATGAGCTATTTGCCGTGTATGGCATTGCGTTTCCTGGTAGTTTACAAAAAGCCGTTGCTAAACGGCGTGCTGAATATCTGGCTGGGCGCTTTGTTGCCCGGCAGGTATTGAATATGTTGGAGGTTCGCGATTATCCTCTGGCAAATGGCATCGATCGTGCCCCCCTGTGGCCGACCGGTTTGATTGGTAGCATCAGCCATAATAACCAACGCGCTTTGTGCACTGCACAAATAATAACACCTGCCGGTGAGCCGACAGAAACCAACTTCCGTCGGCATGGTGTGGGTCTGGATATCGAAAGCTTAATTCCTGTTGAAAGAGCCGCTAACTTATGGCCGGGTATTCTCAGTGAAGAAGAGCATTATTGTTTCCAGGATAGCCCATTACCCTTTAACCAATTGCTGACATTGGCGTTTTCCGCTAAAGAGAGTTTATTTAAAGCCGTCTATCCGCAGCTTGGGCGTTATTTTGATTTTCTTGAGGCAAAATTACTGAGTTACTCGCTGGATACCGGGTATTTTGAATTGCAATTGTTGCGAGAATTAAGTGACGATTTCCCCGCAGGGCGTTGTTTTACCGGGTGTTTCACAATAAACGATAATGATGTTCAAACATTTATTGCTTACTAATCATAATATTACCTTCCATTGTCATTATTATTAATATTTTTAAGTTGGAAAGTTTAATAGGAATAGACTAAATATTTAGCTACCGCAAAGACTATTGATAGGACATCATGAAATATATCGTGTTGTTGGTTTTCATCTTGTGTGTCGCCTATGTGCATTTTCGTGGGAAAGTTCGTTATAAATTCTGGCGTCAACTCTCAGACCATTCGACATTCGTTTCACCAATTAATGTCTTTATGTATCTATTCTCACGAGTGCCCACCACGCCTTATTTACAGCAAGATCTTTTCCCCGAACTGGCCGTTTTGCGAGATAACTGGTTAAAAATCAGGGAGGAAGGTAAAGCATTAATGGAAATCCAGCAAATCAAAGCATCGGATAAATATAATGATGCCGGTTTTAATTCTTTCTTCAAAACGGGTTGGAAGCGCTTTTATTTGAAATGGTATGAAGACAGCCACCCATCGGCAATGACATTGTGCCCCCACACCACCACCTTATTAAAAGGGCTACCGTCGGTGAAAGCGGCAATGTTTGCTGAGTTGCCGGATGGTAGCCGTTTACCTCGCCACCGAGACCCTTATGCAGGTTCCTTGCGCTACCACCTTGGTTTAATCACGCCAAATGATGACCGCTGTTTTATTGATGTTGATGGTACGACCTACAGTTGGCGTGATGGCGAGGGCGTATTGTTTGATGAAACCTATATTCATTATGCCGAAAATCAGAGTGGGCAGGACCGGCTTATCTTATTTTGCGATATTGAACGCCCGATGCGTTATCGCTGGGCACAATGGATCAACCATTGGTTGGGGCGCAATCTGATGAGTGCCGCCACAGCACCCAATGAAGAAGGGGATAGGACCGGAGGGGTCAATCGAGCCTTTAAATATATCTATGCGGTACGTAAGGTAGGCAAACGCCTGAAAGCCTGGAACCGCACAATCTATTATTTGATCAAATGGATCTTATTTGGTGGTATTGCCGTATTAATCTTTTATGCGCTGTAATGTCATTAAGTAACACTGCAAAACTAATCCAACAGTCAAAAACCTACTGAGTTCTGCTTAAGTGGGTTTTTCTCATTAGCCCCGATATTACCCCGCCGTAGTTATCCACATCCCCTTGATCAGTCGAGTCTGTTAAGCGAAAAGTCATGCTGGAGATTATTAACATTTCAATGCGATATTTTATTCCGTTGGAATATTTTTTTGAAACAAAAAAGTTATCCAGCTCACAAAAAGCATAACTGCTTTTACTGTCACCTTATCAAAACTAGAGTGATAATGCCTCATGATTTCGTATTTTTTTTATTTTAATTTCAATTAGTTACTAAAATTTTTCATTTTACAAACTAATATCATGCCTTTTAAATACTCACTCGTGATGAAACCTAAATATCACATTGTGATCAATATAGAATTTTAGTTTCAATTTGAATGATATGTTATCTCACAGTTAAGTATCTCACTATCAGAGCTGAGCGCCTCATAAGATAGCGGGTTATCCACTGATGCTTCATAAGGATTAATAGGTAACAAGTTGATGTAGGAGTGATTGGTATCGGGGGTAAGTTAAGAATCAGCTGTGTAAAAGGAGCATGGAAAACGGAAAAACCATCATAAGTAATATAACGTCACACTCTGTAAAAAAGTTTATTTGGCTTCAATAACTGTATTTATCTAATTAATAAATCAGAGTGTCAAAAAGTTCTTTATCACTTTCTATATTGACGGTGTGGGAGTGTTTTATTTTTTAAAACTCTTTTTGGCATTAAATGGATACTCAAATAAAAGGTAAGGATATGTCGTTAACGATGAATCTCAATGCACAACAGAGAAAACGATTACATCAAATAACATTAGTCGCTACGTTTGGTGGCTTGCTTTTTGGTTATGACACGGGTGTTATTAATGGCGCATTTTCGTCCTTGAAAGAAAATATGGCCCTGACGCCAACAACCGTCGGCTTGGTAATGAGTGTACTCTTGGTCGGTGCTGCCATTGGTAGTATTTTGGGCGGAAAACTGGCTGACTTTTTTGGCCGCAGAAAATATTTACTCTACCTCTCCTTTGTTTTCTTCTTTGGTGCGCTATTGTGCGCATTATCACCTAATATTACCTGTCTTTTAATTGCCAGATTTTTACTCGGATATGCTGTAGGCGGTGCATCGGTTACGGCACCTACTTTTATCTCTGAAGTTGCGCCAACAGAAATGCGGGGCAAACTGACTGGGTTGAATGAAGTCGCCATCGTCTTTGGCCAATTAGCTGCCTTTGCCATCAACGCAGTGATTGGTATCGTTTGGGGCCATCTTCCTGAAGTCTGGCGTTATATGTTGCTGGTACAAACTATTCCTGCCATTTGCTTATTGGTTGGGATGTGGCGTTCTCCAGAAAGCCCCCGTTGGCTTATCAGTAAAAATCGACGCGCAGAAGCATTAGCCATCTTAAAACAGATCCGTCCCGAAGCGCGGGCCATTAAAGAATTTGAAGATATTGTGACGTTGATTGATGCTGAAAAAGAGAAGCATTTATATGCCAGGAAAGATTTGGCCATTATTTTACATACGCCGTGGATCTTAAAATTAATCTTGGTCGGTATCGTCTGGGCCGCATTACAGCAGACAACCGGGGTTAACGTGATTATGTACTATGGCACCGAAATACTGAAAACTGCCGGATTTTCTGAGCGAATGTCATTGATCTGTAACGTACTGAATGGCGTTTTTTCTGTTGGCGGTATGCTCATTGGTGTGCTGTTCCTGGTTGACCGCTTTAAGCGAAAGACATTGATTGTTTATGGTTTTGCTCTCATGGCAACCTTGCACCTGATTATCGCCGGTGCTGACTATTATCTAATGGGTGAAATCAAAGCCACGGTTATTTGGTTGCTGGGGGCGTTATTTGTCGGTGTTATGCAAGGCACTATGGGGTTCCTTACCTGGGTTGTACTTGCCGAACTCTTCCCATTAAAAATTCGTGGTTTATCTATGGGCATTTCAGTGTTCTTTATGTGGATCATGAATGCGATTGTGAGTTACTTATTCCCAGTGCTGGAAGCAACATTGGGCTTGGGTTCAGTATTCCTGATTTTTGCGCTCATCAACTATCTGGCCATTATCTTTGTGGTCGCAGCTTTACCTGAAACTGCCAATAAATCATTAGAGCAACTAGAAGAAGAACTGTCTTCCGGTAATTAATTGATACTACTTTATATGAGATAAAATACGTCATATCGCAAAGGGGACAGGCCATGATAGACAATATTACCGTTGAAAATCTCCATTTAGGATGTCATGCAAGAAACAAGGCTGAAGTTTTATCCATGGTAGGAAAAGAGTTTAAAGCAAAAGGGTATATCAACCAGGACTGTGTCGCTTTTCTTAATGAAAGGGAGCAGCAAGTCTCAACATTCCTGGGAAATGGGATTACTTTGCCCCATCTGCCTAAATCAGCCACAAATATTATTGTTAAAACAGGTATTGAGATCTTCCAATTCCCGGATGGGGTTATCTGGGATAGAAGTAATGTGATGTTTATTGCTATTGGGGTTATCGCGAAAGAAAAAGAACATATCGATGTGCTGAAGGATATTGCCTCTATTTTTAGTGATGAAATAATTGCTAATGCACTTTCATTGATATCAAGTAAAGCGGATTTCCTGCGTATTCTTAATCGGAAATAGCGGTGAGTTTATATCGGTAATGCTGTACCGCTTGACAGGTGAGTTTGCCGTCTGACGATAGATAACATAGGTATTCCCTGAGTCATCCCTGTGTAGCGCGGCGGGAGGTACCGCGATCCCCTGTTCATTGTGATAGAGAATGACCCTGAGTTGGGCACTCATACCTATTTTTGGCTTTCTGGCTGGGTACAGCCTCAAAAATAACAGGTATAATCCCACAAATTATTCAACTGACTTAGAAACGAAAATGACAAAACTTACCTTACAAGAGCAGATGCTAAAAGCGGGATTAGTGAGTAGCAAAAAAATGGCTAAAGTCCAACGAACAGCTAAAAAATCACGAGTTCAGGCGCGTGAGGCGAGAGAAGCGGTGGAAGAAAATAAAAAAGCACAACTTGAGCGTGATAAACAGTTAAGCGAACAACAAAAACAAGCGGCTTTATCTAAAGAGTATAAAGCTCAGGTGAAGCAGCTCATTGAAATGAACAGAATCATCATTTCAAAAGGCGATATTGGTTTTAACTTCACCGATAATAATTTAATTAAAAAAATAGTTGTGGATAAGCTTACTCAAACTCAGCTGATTAGTGGTCGTCTCGCCATTGCTCGTAGAGTTACGGATAACAATGGTGAGAGTGAATACGCGATTATCCCCGCGAGTGTCGCCGATAAAATTGCACAGCGAGATGCGAACAGTATTGTCTTAAATAGTGCGCTAAGTCAGGAAGAGCAAGATGAAGAAGATCCGTATGCTGATTTTAAAGTGCCCGATGATTTGATGTGGTAATTAGCCGTTCTCAGAACGGGCTGGCATTACTGATTTTGATCCATTCCTCGCTAATGGGATGAACAAAATGTAACTCACTGGCGTGCAGCATCAGTCGTGGTGTCTGCTCGGTGCCCGGCAGTAGGCGACCACCATACAGGTCACAGCCCCAAATCGGGTGGCCCAACTGCTGGCAGTGGATGCGCAGTTGATGAGTCCGCCCGGTTTCCGGGGTTAGCTGTACCCGCGTCAATGGCAGTAACGCCCCGTCTTCCAACTCATGATAAAAACGCTCAACGACCTGATAACCGGAGCTAGCGGGCTTGCCGTGAGTTGCGCAAATTGACATCAGCGGGAACAGCGCCGGATCTTTAGCAATCGCTGCGTCTATCACGCCTTCGTTGTCATCCAGGTGCCCGCACAGCAGGGCGCTGTACACTTTGGTTACGGTGCGCTGGCTGAACTGCTGGCAGAGAGCGGCATTAATAGCCTTATTGCGCGCAATGACCATCAGCCCGGAAGTACCGAAATCGAGGCGGTGGACTAGGGTGCAGCCGGGGAATATTTGAACCAGCCGATGATGCACCGAATCGAGATTTTGCGGGTTTTTCCCCGAGAGGCTGAGTAGCCCTGCGGGTTTATTGATAAGCACCAGATGATCGTCCTGATAGAGAATCTCTATCTTGTCATGGCACGGCGGGGCAATAAAGGTATCGATAATCTTAGACATCAAGCAACCCGGGTCAAGAGTGGGTGGGGATGATAACGAATTTTAAGTCGGCTGACGATCTGGCTATTTAATTTCGTAATATTGATATGTATTTAATGCATATTTTCTCATAGGTTAAGCAGTAAATTTTTATCGCATAATAAATAATTTTCATTATCATTGCGTTTCCGTATTCAAAGTTCATTCCGCTAAAGAGTTGTGTTAAATGAAAAAGGTCCTCTGCGCGTTAGGCATGGTGCTCGCCTCAGTCAGTTCTGCTTTGGCAACCACGTATCCTCTAACGATTGAAAATTGTGGATATAAAGAGACGTTTACCAAAGCCCCTGAGCGCGTTGTTGCACTGGGACAAAATACCGTCGAGGTTCTGCTGCTATTAGGATTGCAGGATAAGATGGTCGCTAGTGCGTTTTGGCCGACTAAAGTTCTGCCACAACTTGCTAAACAGAATGAAAAAATCAAAATACTGACGGTAGAAATACCGACGCTTGAATCTATTCTTGCCCAAAATCCTGATTTTGTTCCCGCACAACTGCCTTTGCTGCTCGGCCCAGAAAGTAAAGTCGCCAAGCGCGAAGATTTCGCTACCGTTGGCGTAAATAGCTATATGTCTCCTGGTATGTGCGCAACCACAAAAGATATTGGCGATATGTACGGCAGCCGCCAAAAATTGTGGGACATGACATTCCTTTATAAAGAGATTGAAGACTTCGCCAAAATCTTCAACGTCGAAGACCGCGGCCAGGCGCTGATTGCCGATTTTAAAAAACGCGAAGCAGATCTTCGTCATGAGTTCGGCAAAAACAACAAAGACCTTTCATTTGTTTTCTGGTTCTCCAGCTCTTCTCCCTCATCTGACGCCTATGTCGGCGGCAAGAACAGCGCTTCGGGTTTTATCGCTAATGTATTAGGCGGGCATAACGCTATCACTTCAGAGACAGAGTGGCCAACTGTTGGTTGGGAGAGCATCATTGCTGCGAATCCTGACGTGATTGTCGTTTCAAGCCTTGACCGCAATCGCTGGGTGCTTGATAACGCGGAAGAAAAAATTAAATTCCTCAAAACCGATCCTGCTGTGAGCCAATTAGATGCGGTGAAAAAAGGTCACATAGTCGTGATGGATGGTCAGGCGATGAACCCAACTATTCGGACAATCTATGGTGCTGAACAAGTGGGTGAACAGCTCAGAAATCTGGGGCTAAATAAGTGACCGCTGTGGCACAACCGATGAAACAGACGTTTCTGCTAGGTGTATCGAGTGTTTTTTCAGTGGTGTTGTTATTGCTGGTGATCGCGATTGGCGTCAGCGTGGGTGAGCTATCTATCCCGTTGCGAAGCGTGTTCTATGCCATAAGCAATAAACTTGGGCTGACAGAGGTGCCCCTTAGCCGCATTTACGAAAGTGTAATTTGGGACTTTCGACTGAGCCGTGTGCTGGTTGCGGCTTGCTGCGGTGCCGGGTTGGCATGCTGCGGTGCGGTATTGCAAAGTCTGCTAAAGAATGCGCTAGCAGAACCTTACGTGCTCGGTGTTTCTGCGGGCGCTTCAACGGGTGCGGTTTCAGTGGTCGTACTGGGTATCGGAACCGGTGCTGTGTCGCTCTCCGCCGGCGCATTTGCGGGGGCACTTGCCGCCTTCGTATTTGTCGCCTTTTTGACCAATGGCGCGCGCGGCGGCAATGAGCGCACCATACTGGCGGGCGTTGCTGCGTCTCAGCTCTTCAATGCTATAACCGCTTACACCATTAGCACATCGGCTAGCGCGCAGCAGGCACGTGACGTGATGTTCTGGTTATTGGGTAGCTTCAGCGGTGTGAGATGGCCTGAGTTTCAACTTGTTCTGGTTGTTGTGCTGGTAGGGTTTGCCGTGTGCCTTTACTATTCTCGAGCATTAGATGCTTTTACTTTTGGCGATGATGCGGCAGCCTCTCTGGGCATTGCTGTTCCCTGGGTTCGTCTGATCCTGTTCACCATCACTGCACTGATCACTGCCACTATCGTTAGCATGGCTGGTTCTATTGGCTTTGTGGGATTAGTCGTTCCGCACGTCATGCGCTTCTTCTTTGGGCCGCTGCATCACCGGTTGCTTATCACCAGCGCATTGGCAGGCGCTATCTTGATGGTGCTGGCCGATATAGCTTCGCGCTTATTGATCGCCCCGCAAAGCCTCCCGGTTGGTGTGGTCACTGCGCTGGTTGGCGTGCCGTTCTTTGCCGCCATTATCTACCGCTCAAGGAATAAGTGATGAGTATTGCCGCTGAAAATATTACCTGGAGGGTGGGTAAAAAAACCATCGTAAACAACGTCTCGTTGAGTGCTTCGAGTGGAGAAACAGTCGGGTTACTTGGCCCTAATGGCTGCGGTAAGTCATCATTGTTACGTATCCTCGCTGGGTTACGGCACCCTGACTCAGGGACTGTCACGCTGGACAGGCAAAACATCGCCCAGATGGCTAAAAAGCAGTTAGCGCGTCGGGTGGCGTTTGTGGAGCAACACGGCATGACCGAGGCGAATATGCGCGTTGTCGACGTGGTCAAATTGGGGCGTATTCCTCACCACTCTCCGTTTTCTAACTGGAGCACGCAAGATGACGATACGGTCACTGCCGCGCTCCAGCGCGTGGATATGCTGAGCAAAAGCGAACAGGGGTGGCTGAGTTTATCGGGTGGCGAGCGCCAGCGTGTACACATTGCACGAGCTCTCGCACAATCGCCAACGGAGATTCTCCTTGATGAGCCGACCAACCATCTGGATATCCATCATCAGATACAGTTGATGAAACTCGTCAGCGAACTGCCCGTGACCAGCATTATCGCTATTCATGATCTCAACCATGCCGCCATGTTTTGTGATGCGTTGATTGTGATGCAACAGGGGCAGATTGTCGCCGCGGGTAGCCCGCAGGAGATCCTTACAGAATCGCTGCTTTGGGATGTGTTCAAGGTAGAGACAAAGATTGAGATTTCTCCTTTCCACGGAAAAAAACATATCCACTACATCGTTTAAGACCAGGTCATGAGCATGCCTTTGCCAATTCTGCGGCCAGTTACTCAGCTTTGGCCGCCTGTGTTACTCGGCAGCCAGTTTGTTTTTAATATTGGTTTTTACGCTGTTGTGCCATTTCTGGCGGTATTCTTACGCGAAGATATGATGCTGTCCGGCGGGCTCATCGGGCTGATATTAGGTTTGCGAACCTTTTCGCAGCAAGGCATGTTTATTGTTGGCGGTGCGTTATCTGATCGCTACGGTGCACGTATCGTTATCCTCTGCGGTTGTATGATTCGTGTGGCGGGCTATTTGCTACTGGCATTTGGGCAGTCCCTGTATCCGATAATCATTGGTGCTTGTCTTACAGGCATCGGCGGTGCTCTATTTTCTCCGTCAATCGAAGCGTTACTGGCAAAGGCAGGAACGCAAAGCGAATCGCGCGGGAAACGCAGCCGGGCGGAATGGTTTGCGTTGTTTGCGGTTTGTGGCGAGCTGGGAGCAGTACTTGGTCCGGTGGCGGGGGCACTGTTAACAGGGTTAGGTTTTCGCCAGGTTGCGCTGGCGGGGTCTGGAGTCTTCGTAGTCGCACTGGTAGTGCTGTTTTTTTGTCTTCCACCAACGGATGTCAAGAAACAGACATTAAACATTCTTCCGTGGTGGACGACATTCCGTAAGCCACGATTTGTCGCTTTTATTATCGCCTATAGCTCATGGCTGTTAAGTTATAACCAATTATATTTTGCGCTTCCTGTGGAAATTCAACGTGCTGGCGGCAGCGAAAAAGACCTTGGCCCGTTGTTTATGCTGGCATCGTTGCTGATTATCGCCCTACAGTTACCACTTGCACGTTTTGCTCGCCGCATAGGCGCTGTGCGTATTCTGCCCGTGGGTTTTTTGCTTGTTTCTGTCTCATTTCTTAGCGTCGCGCTGTTTGCCGCCACCCCTCCACCTGAAAATGAACTCCGGCTTTTGCCTTCCGTCTGTTTTGTGACGTTACTGACCCTGGGACAAATGCTGCTGGTGCCTTCAGTGAAAGATTTGATTCCGTGGTTTGCTAAGGAGTCGACGCTGGGCGCGCACTATGGCGCGCTTGCCTCTGCCGGAGGATGTGCGGTATTGGCGGGAAATTTCTTTCTCGGCAACCAACTTGACGCCGCATTGACACCCTCCCATGAGGCTATCTTCCCTTGGTTACAACTGGCTTTTTTCCCGCTCTGTAGCGCGATAGCAATGGTGGTGATTTGCCGACCTATGCAGAAAATAGTCTGCACAAAATCATTAGATTAATTCGAGCCTCTCATGATCGTCACCATTAAATATAAAAGCAAAAAGCCCGCTTAAGTTTCCTTAAGCGGGCTTTTCTAATTTGGCTCCTCTGACTGGACTCGAACCAGTGACATACGGATTAACAGTCCGCCGTTCTACCGACTGAACTACAGAGGAATCGTGTGAACGGGGCGCATGATATCTAGCATGCCCGATACTGTCAACGCTAAATTAGTACATTTGGGCCGACTGCTCAGCATCTGAGCAAAGAATATGTTTATTGCGGCTAAATAAAGCTAGCCTGATGTTTTTATTCTTCCTCGCATCTTGTATTACCTAAAGCGGCGAGCCGATAACTAATCCATTGGAGATGAGCTTTCAATATTTTGATTCTCGTTTTCCCCGCGTTTTAGTCTGGCTAGCGGGTCCTGACGATAGAAAGTGCAGAAATGCTGATAAACCGCCGGGAAACGGTTTTCCAATAACTCAGGCGCACTGAAAAAATATTCAGATAATACCGCGAAACATTCTGCGGGATCGCTGGCGGCATAGGCATCCATACTGGCGGCATCGATACCCACCATATCTATTTCATCTTGAATATTGTCCATCGCCTGATGCAGGTCATACTCCCATGCTGCAACATCTCGCATGGCGATGGGGGGCACGCCGTTTGAATGCCCGCCGTTACGCATATCCAGTTTATGAGCGGCTTCATGGATAACCAGATTAAAGCCTGATAAATCGAATGAATCTTGAATATCTTGCCAATTCAGAACAATAGGCCCCTGTTCCCAACTCTGGCCGGACTGCAGGGTTTGCCCTGAATGGACCAGGCCAGCATCATCTTGCCAGTCGTCGTCAACCACAAAAGGGGAGGGATAAATAAGGACTTCATGAAAGCCATCTAACCATTTCGCTCCCAGTTCCATAACTGGCAGGGCAAATAACAGTGTCAGACGGGCCTGCATCAGCGGTGTTAATACTAACCCTTGCAGTGGCACCAGGCGCTTTTGTTGCAATAAATGGCTGGCGACAGAGACAAGCCGCTGTTGTTCCTCCTCATTTAAAGGTGCCAATAGGGGGATGTTCAGCGCTTCACGCCACTGTGCAAGCATCTCCGCTTGCGGTTGGTTTGCTTTCCACAGCCACTTAATCATCAGGTTGCTCACAAAGTGATAATTCGAACGTCTAAAGCAGGGAAGTGTTATTGTAAACATGCCGTAAAAGTGGTCATGAACGCAACTGTTTCATGGAGAGATACCCGAGCACTTGAAAGGACCGCCTCGAAAACCAGTGAGAAGCTCATCTTGCTGAGGAGTAAAATTTCTCATGCTCTTTCATTATTCAAGCACTTATAGAAAAAAAATTCAGCGATCCTTATCACAGTAAGTGGGTGAAATCAGGCGATATATCGTCGTCATACTTCATGCTGCAAGTGTGTTAGCGGCCTGACGGCAACTCGAATTATTTAGGGCGTAAATATGACATCCCGCTTGTTCATTGCTTACTGATATTTAGGCCTATAGTTAATTATGGGCATCAATGATTTGTGCCCATGCAGGAGGCGACTATTCGCGGCTTAACCGGTTCAATTGCCACGCTGGTGGCAGTATTCATGTCGTCGAGTCCTGTTTATGCCCTGACGGTCAGCCCTGAAACGCATGATGCTCCTATGATATTCGCCCCAATAACGAGTTCAGTTGCTGATGACCCTATCGACGTGGCACTACGCCATTTCGAGCAGATTGAGTCCTATCAGGTCAGAGTGCGCTCACAGCCTGTTGCGGGTGATTTAACCGTGATTCGCTACAGCTACCGTAAACCGGGGTATGTGCGCATGGATTTCGCGGAACCCCACAATGGGGCCGCGTTGGTCTACGACCCAGTCAGTGGCAAAGTACGATTATGGCCATTTGGGGTGAACAGCCTACCGGTGTTGAGCTTATTACCGACCAATAGTTTGATACGTGACAAGAATAAACATCGTGTAGATCAATCTGATATAGGGACATTACTTCGCGATATCCGTCGTCTGCAACAAGGTGGAAAGACGGACATCCTCGGCGAGGAAGTGCTCGTGCAGCAGCCCGTATTACATCTTTCAGTAACGGGCCTCGCAGGTGTCACGGTGGATAATGTGCATCGTTATGATGTTTGGTTGGAGAAGAATCAAAATTTCCCCGTAAAAGTAGTGAGTTATGGGGCTGATGGACAACAACGGGAAACGGTGGTTATGGATGCCATGATAGTTAATGTGCACTTTCCTGAGCATTTTTTTGCCCCTTGATGTGGAGTTTGATGTCATGGCTGAGTATCGGTTTTCCACCACCTGGCGAGTCAAGGCCCCGCTTCAAGCTGTATGGGACATCCTTTGTCACCCTGACCTGTGGCCAAATTGGTGGAAAAGTCTGGAGCAGGTTGTCGAGATAAAAAAGGGCGATCGCAATGGCATCGGCGCATTGCACCGTTATACCTGGAAAGGGGTGCTTCCTTACCGAATAACTTTTGATATTTATGTCTTAGCCATCAGACCATTGCAGTTACTAGAGGGGCAAGCCAGTGGTGCGGTTGAAGGTGTCGGATTGTGGTCATTATTTTATGATGGCACAGCCACGGTTGTTCGTTACGACTGGCATATTCGCACCAATACTCGCTGGATGAACCAGTTGGCCCCGATAGCAGCACCGCTCTTTCGTTGGAACCATAACAGTGTTATGCGCGAAGGCGCGAAAGGGTTAGCACGTCAATTGCGCACACGGGTGGAGATGGGCTAATAGTCCGTTTCCGGTTAATCACTTGTAAAATACAATCCCATTTTTTAACTTTCCTTTATCACTTTTGTTATTTCGCTTTGTCCGGCGGCATTGCTAGTTTCTATGTGTTTTATCAGGGGAATACACAAAGAAAAAGTGGCAAATAACAAGCAGTGAATAAAAGGATAATAACAAGATGACCAAGAAGAAAACGCTTAGTACCGCAATAGCTGCCGGTCTTTCTGGGCTGGTTTTGTTAGCGAGTAGTGTCCAGGCACAAACTGAAGCTCTCTCCCTGCAAGGGAAAACAATCGGTGTGGCAGTGGTGGGAACACAGCACTTTTGGGATCGTGAAGCTTTTAAAGGGGCATCCAGTGAGGTCGAAAAACTGGGTGGGAAAGTGGTGGCGGTGGACGGTGGGCGTGATAACCAGGTGCATGCCGATAACCACGATATATTGCTGGCGCGTAAAGTCGATGCGGTTATCAGTATTCTGGGTGACAGCGCAGTCGAACCTAAATTTAAAGCATTACAGGCGGCAGGTATCCCGGTATTTACCGTTGATCATGTGTCACCTTATTCCATCAATAACACCACCTCCGACAATTACACTATCGGCAGCACCATTGGCCGCTATACCGCAGATGCCTTAGGGGGCAAGGGCAATATAGCGGTATTTAATGCTTTCTCTAATTCATTGCGTATTTGTGGTATTCGCTACGATCTGTGGAAATATGTATTGCAGGACTATCCCGGTATTAAAATTATTCAGCCGGAATTAGCGGAGCAATATGCTAACTCCCCGGAAGATGCCCGTAAAAAAACATTGGAATTACTGAGTCAACATCCGAAAGGGACTTTGGACGCCATCCATGTTGCCTGCTGGGATCAGCCTGCTATAGGTATTGTGCAGGCATTGGAAGAGAGCGGTCGCGCAGGTGATGTTAAAGTGACGGCGATTGATGCCGGGCCAGAAACGCTGGAAATCATGGCGGAAAAGGGCAGCCCACTGGTCGCCAACGTCGCGCAACAACCTCATTTGATTGGCAAAACTTCTGCCGATAACGTAGCTCGCTACTTTGCCGGTGAAAAATTACTGCCACAAACCTTCGTACCGGTACTGCCAGTCAACGGGCCAGAAGAGGCGAAGGCTGTCTACAAGCAGCTTGGTTACGGCGATTTGAAATAACACCATGACATATTCTGCTTATTCAGGCACCCACGCCGTGGGTGGCCTTGAAATGAATGATATTAGAAAGTCGTTTCCGGGAACTGTCGCACTGGATGGTGCCGTGCTACAGGTTCGCCCGGGAGAGGTTCATGGCCTCATTGGCGAAAATGGCGCGGGCAAATCCACCTTGATCAAGATTCTGGCTGGAGTTTATCACGCGGATAGTGGCGAAATTATTGTTGATGATAAACGGCTTAACCCCGTCACGGCTAAAACTGTCCACGCGAGTGGTATCCGTTTTATCCATCAGGAGTTGCACTTAATCCCGCACTTTACCGTGACTGAATCCGTCTTTATGGGGCAAGAGTTACGCCACCCATGGCTGGGTCTGGATAAGCACGCGATGCGGCAAAAAGCAGAGCAGTTTTTCAGGCAAATTCTGAATACCGAGATTGACGGCAATACCTTAATCAGCGAACTGAGTATTGCTGAACGCAAATTAGTACAAATTGCCCGTGCGCTGATTGATGGTCAAGCGCAGTTGGTGGTGTTTGACGAACCGACAGCCCCGTTGGAAGCCAGTGAGGCGCAGCGAATGTTTGCCGCCATCAGTGAATTAAAATCGCGCGGTATTGCCATTATTTATGTCTCACATTACTTGTCGGAAATAACGGCGTTGTGCGACCGCGTCACCGTATTTCGTCATGGCAAAGACGTTGCCACTTTATCTGCGGTGACTCAACAGGATATTCCACAATTAATCAGCTTGATGATTGGTCGAGATCTCAATGCGTTGTTTGCCCCACGCCGCGCTAAAACGGCATTTAAATCCCGGCTTGAGGTTAACCAACTGAGTGTTAATCGCGAATTCTCTGCTCTGAGTTTTCAAGTCGCTGAAGGTGAGATTGTCGGCATTGCCGGCCTATTGGGGTCCGGGCGAGACGCGCTGATTGACACCCTCTACGGCCTGCAACGACCAAGTAGTGGGAGTATCACTATCAATGATCAGTCGCAATCAATCTTTTCTCCCGCCGACGCTATTGCACAGGGCATTGTGCTGGTGCCACGAGATAGACGCCATCAGGGATTGGTGCTGGAAATGCCGGTGGCCGATAACATTAATTTGGCGTCATTATCCGATGTGGCTTTGGCTGGCTGGGAACAACGCGGTAAAGCGGCCGCGCGCGCCGAGGGGTTGGCAAATCGCTTGCGTATTCGGCCGAATAATCTTCACCAGCCGGTGCGTTTCCTTAGCGGCGGCAATCAACAGAAAGTGATTTTAGCCCGCTGGCTGGCAACAGATGCCAATCTGTTTATTTTGGATGAACCGACATTAGGTGTGGATATGGGGGCTAAAGCTGAGATTTATCAATTGGTTGAATCATTGGTGACCAGCGGAAAAAGTGTGTTGGTTTCCTCCAGTGATGCCAGTGAGCTTATCGGATTATGTGACCGCATTTTAGTGATGTTACGCGGTGAGTTGGTGGCCGAAGTCTCAACACACGATTTAACTCAGGAAGCTTTATTGGCATTAACCACCGGCAGCTCACAATCTCTATCGCCACCGCCAGAACAGGAGGCACTGATATGAGTCAACTCAGTCACGGACAGGTGAAAAACAAACCTCTGGGTGGCAACCGTTTCTGGCCGTATCAACGGCAATTCATTGATAACATTCCGATATTACTGTTCGCAGCTTTATTGATCTTTCTCTGCGTACAAGCCCCTTATTTTCTTGGATGGCAAAATATCACCACCATTCTGCGCCAGACCGTGCCACTGGCTATCCTTTGTTTCGGTTTGGTTTGTGTGGTGACTGGCGGCGGAGATGACGTCGTGTCGGGGGGAATCGATATTTCGCTGCCGGCGATTGCTGTTTTGGCCGCGGCCATCATCAGTGATGGGCTGACTAATGAAGGTGCAGACTATTTGACCATCGTGATATGGGCAGTGGGTGCCTCATTACTGGCGGGTGCGCTCAATGCCGTGTTAGTGGTTTGGGTTAGATTGCCGCCATTATTGGCGACATTAGCCAGTTCAGTCGCCTTTATCGGTATCGCTAACCTAATAACTCAACAGCGACGTATAAGTGTGACCGATAGTGCGATAGTGGCTTTTCGCGACAATCGCTATTGGCAATTGCCCGTAGCGGTTTGGTTTATGCTGCTCATTTTTGCCGTATTGCTCTTTGTGTTATACCGAACTCGCTGGGGCTTACATTTACAGGCGAGTGGCGGTAATCGCGAAGCAGCTGAAATATCAGGGTTATCGGTCAAACGGCTGGTGGCGCAATCATACCTGCTGGCCGCGCTCACTGCCGTGTTGGCCGCATTAGCGCTGGTGGCTCGGGGGTCAGGAAGCTCGCCTGGGACTGAAGAGTCATTATTGCTAGAAATGGTTCTCGCGACATTCATCGGTTCTGCATTTTCACGTCGCCGGGTGGTGACAATTGGCGGAGCCTTGCTTGGTGCGTTGTTAGTGAATGCATTGTCGAATGGATTGGCGCTATTGCGCGTCGATATTTTCTGGGTTGGGGCGATAAAAGGTGCGCTGATATTACTGGTGCTAGCGACCTCTGCATTGAAGTCTAGAGGGCGTTACTGATGAGAAATGTGAACATTCAATACCGTCAACGGGCCTTGCCTGTTCTGAAGTACTTACTCATTCAGTATGGATTTGTTTTAATAGTAGCCGCATTTTTTATTTTTTTCTCATTGAAAACACAGGCCTTTTTTTCTATGGGTAATCTGCAAAATCTATTACAAGGGAATGCTATCCTACTGATTGTGGCGCTGGCGATGACCTTGGTGGTGACGGCTGGCGGGATAGATCTGTCGGTCGGGGTGGCACTGGATTTTGGTGCGGCCTTTGCACTTATCGCGCTCAAGCAATACCAATTATCCTGGCAAGCGGCGATATTAGCTGCCCTGGCGGGGGGAGCATTAATTGGTTTACTGAATGCCTTCTTAATTGTTTGGTGTAACGTTAAACCCTTTCTGGCGACCTTGGGGACTTATTTCATCGGTAGCAGTGTGGAGCGGATCTATACCGATGGCGGTGGGCCGATCGCTTTTCGGCGTATGGCGCAGGAATATCACCATCTGGCGGTGGGGTCATGGGCTAATATTCCCTTGCCGGTGATTTTTGCCGGAGGGCTGTTTCTGCTCTATTTTATCTTTTTTGAACGCACCATCTTTGGTAAGCGCATTCATGCTCTGGGGCTGAACAGTCAGGCGGCAAATGCCGCTGGTATTCGGGTAAAACGCTATTTGTTCTGGACATTAATTATTACCTCAGTGACCTGTGCATTCGCCGGCGTGATCTTGTCTGCAAACTTACGCCAGTTTACGCCCCTTGCGGGTCAGGCCTATTTGTTGGACGCCATAGCCGCCGTATTTATTGGTACGGCTTTTCATGCTCAGGGGCGGCCGAATGTGCCTGGCACCCTCGTCGGCGTGCTATTTCTTGGCATGGTCGCTAATGGTTTTAATCTATTAGGCCTTGATTTTATTGTTAAAGATGCACTGACTGGCATTATTTTGGTTGGTGCGTTGGCACTGTCATTTATCCAGCGCAATCTTAAACGCTCCCAACGTGCAGTAGCATACGAATAAGGAAATGCAGTGAGTAAATTTGATGCGGTGTTTGTTGGCCTGACCATTTTAGATATTGCTGGGCGTCCGGTCACCGGTATTCCTGAAAAGGGCGGGGTGCATTTTATCGATCAAATTCGTCTTAACCCTGCTGGGACTGCCAGTGGTGCGGCGATGAATGCTGCCAAGTTGGGTATTCATACCGCGACTTCTGCTTGTCTGGGAGAGGATGAGAAAGCTGATTTTATTCTGAGTGTTTATCATAAATTGGGGATTGATAGCTCGCTCATTCAGCGCACCACGCAAGCAGAAACCTCAGCCACTATTTTGACTATTCGACCGGATGGTGAAAGGCCGGCGTTGCATTGTCGAGGGGCATCTGACCATTGGTATGTCGATGATACTGATTTTGATACGGTTTGTGATACCCGATTTTTGCACCATGGCGGCAGTGGGTTACTGGCTGCGATGGACAAAGGGCAAAGTGCACGGCTATTGCATCATGCGAAAAGCAAAGGGGTGGTCACCAGTTTTGATCTCATCGCGCCCAACTCACACACACTGTCGTTGCTAAAACCCATGCTGGCTGACATTGATTATTTTATGCCCGCATTAGAAGAGGCCGCTTTTATCTCCGGGCTGGATAATCCGCAGGAGATTGGGCAGTTTTTCCTCGATTTAGGGGTGGGTACCTGTATTTTTAAAGCCGGAGCGCAAGGCTCTTATGTGATAAATCAACAGCATCACTTCCGTGTGCCAGCTTATCAGGTGAAAGTATCAGATACGACCGGCTGTGGTGACAGTTACTGCGGTGGATTTATTGCCGGTTTAGTCAACGGCTGGTCACTGGAACAGGCTTGCGAACTGGGTTCGGCAGTCGCGGGATTGGTGGCAACCGGTTTGGGATCGGATGCCGGAGTGGTGAATTGGGCGCATACGCTTGATTTTATGGCACATACTCCCAGATTGGCCTAAAGAGACCGTTCACGCTTGTCGCTCAGTTATAGCGATATAATAAAGGCTCATTGCGTAGAAAACGGTCAATATCCTGCGCAATCATAGCCGTATGTTTAACCAACGTCTCATGTGTCGCTCCTGCAATATGTGGGGTGATAACCACATTATCAAACTCATGAATAAAAGGATGATTGGCGTGGATGGGCTCATGGGCATAGACGTCTAACGCGGCACCTGCCAGCTGTTTGTGCCGCAAAGCATCCACTAAATGTTGCTCAACGACCACTGCCGCGCGTGAGGTATTGATAAAATAAGCTTCTGGTTTCATTAGTGAAAATAAGCGGCTATCAATTAATCCTTCGCTTTGTGGGGTGACTTTCAGATGTAAAGTGACAAAGTCAGCCTGGCTGAAGAGCTGATCCAATGTGGTTTTGTGGATGCCCGGCTCGTCTAATTCGACCTCTGAAACATAAGGGTCGACCACCAACAGCTGCATACCAAAGGCTCGCGCAATACGCCCAACGCGCTGCCCAATACTGCCATAACCGACAATACCTAAGATCTTATTCCGTAATTCCACGCCTTTAAACACTTCATAAGGGCTGTCTTTGGTCACATCCCATACCACATCTGTTTTAAGCCCGGAATTCCCCGGAGTGGTTGCCGTGAATTGACCCTGTTTCAGAGCGCTATGGGCCTGCGGAATGTGGCGGGCTAGATTCAGCATCAATGCAATGGTTAATTCTGCCGCCGCATCAGAATTGCGCCCCGGAGTATAAATAACCGGAATCCCCCGTTCTGTTGCCGCATTCACATCAATATTGACCGGATTGGCGCGTGTGCAGGCAATGAGCTTTAGTTGCGGGCAAGCTTTAATCACACGCGCAGTAATATCATCATAACTGGTGACCAGAAAATCAGTATCGTGGCCAAGTGCAATCAACTGCTCCTCACTCAGCTTGGGTTTCCCTGCTGCCCAACCACTGATAACTAATTCGCCAAGCTGATGGAAATGGTCAAGGCTGCCAGCATATTCTGCGGTAAAGAGCGTTTTCATAGATTGTCCTGAGAGTGAGAGGCAGATTTAACGTCATTAAGTTGGCTCAAGGCGTGTTCTCTGGCTTGCCAAACGGGCTGTAGCGCGTCGCGTAGTTGACGGAAAACGGGGTAAAGCGCGTTATAAGTCGACATTTGTTGTGGGTCGGGTGTGTAGCGGGTGATGTCTTCGAGTGAGTCCACGAGAGATGCCGTTTGTCCGATGCCTTGAGCTGCCAGCATGGCGGCCCCGCGGGCACCCAACTCTTTTACTCGCTGTGTGATGACTTCGCGGCCAGTGCAATCAGCAATAATTTGCAACCACAGGTTTGAGGCTGTGCCGCCGCCCGCTAAATACAAACGTCCTCCTGCAGGATAATCAGTGAGAGAATCCTTGATGGCATACGCCAGTCCTTCAAAAACCGCCCGTAACAGATGGCTGTTTGTGGTGTGTTGACTGATACCGAAAAAACCGGCTCGCGCTGATTGGCTATAAAATGGTGCACGTTCGCCATTGATATAGGGCTGATAAAATACCCCATCACAACCGGCGGGTACGGCTTCAAGCTTGCGGTGGGTTTGTGAGAAATCTTTGCTGTCGGTGAGTTGTGACAGCGCCCAATCAATATTGGGAGTGCCGGATTGCAGAGCAAACAGATTGATATAATTGCCACTTAACGCATGGGGGACAAAGCGAGTTTGCCGATTAATCCGCTTGAGATCATTGCAAACAATACCGGTACAGCAAGTGGTGCCGAGGATGGTATAGACATCACCATGATTCACCGCCCCTATTCCGAGTGCGGTTGCTGACACATCCAGCGCACCGGCACAAACAGGAATACCCACGTCTAATCCAGTCATTTGCGCGGCCGACGTGGTGATGTGGCCAGCAACCGCCGCTGATGGCAATAACGGGGGAAATAATCGGGCGGTATGCGATATTCCTAATTGCGACAGAACCTCATTTGATAGCTCATCGCGTTGTAAATCTAGCAATGAGGTGCCGGTATCACTGATTTCCAACCAGGACTCCCCAGTCAGTTGATAGCGAATCCAGTCTTTGGCAAAAAAGAAGCGGTCTGCTTGTTCCAATGTCTCAGGTTCATATTGCTGTAACCAGCAGAGGATGATACTGCTATTGCACGGCAATAAGGGCGTGCCACTGATGGCGTACAGTTGTTCTTCCAGGCCTGGCTGTTGCTTAAAATATTCAACTAATGCGGTGCTACGCGTGTCACTCCATAAGATAGCATTACGTAGTGGTTGCCCCTGTTTATCCACTAACCAGACACCTTCTCCCTGTCCGGTTATGCCAATGGAACGAATCTTATTTTGTCGTAATAACGGCGAGTCCATTACCGTTTTCAGGGTGGAAACCACCCCGAGCCAAAGACTTTGCATATCTTGTTCTGCATAGCCGGAGTGGGGCGACAGAGTGAGGTTATCAACAGAGACAACCAGACACTCATTGAAATGGGCGTCAAATAGCACTGATTTTACTTTTGAGGTTCCTACGTCAATTCCCAAATAATAATCCATCGGGTATTACCATTATAAAAGTCATAATGCTCTGAGTATAAAGGGCTGTGCACTTAGTAAGATACTGATTCAATATGCTTTTTATTGGATAGTAAAGTTGAAAATTAGCTTAAGGTTGCGATGAATGAATTGGCTGAAATAACACGCCATTTCAATATTATCTGAGATGAAAGGGGATTGTTGATCAAAAATATAATAACTAAAGCAGTTTTTCTATTTTAATGAGTAAACGCTGGAATACTATTTTCACGAATAGTTCTGGCTATACAATATAAAAATGAGTTTGAGCTAAAAATAGAATGGTTAATTTAATCTGTTGATTTAGCATGCATTTATATTTTTATATAAATAATACCTTCGAAATATTCTCTGGTTTTTACCTGACTAAACGCCGATTAATAAATTTTATTCACCGAAATTCTACCATAAGTTATCGCTGCGTAAGACCTTTCCTACACCAAGTCATCCCTTAGTCTTACATACAAGGAATGTCTTAAATTGTTTAATAGCAGCATAAATTTTGAGCTCATATTTTGATTTGGGTCAACCAAATAATAAATGAATTCAACTCCCAGGCACTAGGCCTATAAAGTTTGGGTATCGCAACGCGATAAACATTATATATCAGGATTATTTAAATGAAAAAGCAACTGGCTAAAATTACTGTACTGTCTTCTTTGATTTTTGGTATTAACGCTGCCAATGCAGCAGCACCTACTGCGGAATTAAAAGTTATCGGTACTTTAACTGTGCCAAGCTGCACAGTGAATGCACCGGATGATGGTGTTTACGACTTTGGTAAACTATCTTCATCTTTGATTAAATCAGGTACGGGCACCACAGCACTGACGCCAATCACTAAAAACTGGACAGTAACCTGTGACGCGGAAACTTATCTGAACTTTACGCCAGTGGATAACCGTGCTGCATCTGCCAGTGCTACGGGTACAACTTTCTTCGGTATGGGTAACGTGAATGGCACCGGCAAAATCGGTTACTACACAGCACAAATCGCGAAAGGCACTGTTGATGGTAAAACATCTAACCTATTTTCTTCTGTGAACTCAACGTTCACCGCCACCATCAATGCTAGCCTAACCACGGGTATGCGTACTGGTTGGTCATCTGCGGCCAACACCCAAAGCGTCGGTAAAATATTCACTGCTGATATTACCGTTAGCCCAATTTTGGGTGGCACTACCGTGATGGGTGGCCCGATCACTGAAGATGCAGAAATCGACGGCTCAATGACCATGAACTTTGCATTCGGTATCTAATTACCCGTACATCAGGGTATAAAATGAGGGCAGATTGGTATTTCTGCCCTTTATTTTGCCTGACGTTATATTTGTGGATAAGTGCTGATAATATAAATATATCCGAGTGGTTCTCATTCTATGAAAACGTATATTTCTAAATTTACTCTTTTTACTTCAATAATTTTATCTGTTGCAGCTCAGGCGGCACCGCCTTCGGCAGAATTAAAAGTTAAGGGTAAATTGGGCGTGCCAAGTTGTACGGTCGTTGCCCCAGATGGTGGTATTTACGATTTAGGTAAGATTTCAGCCACGAATGTGAAACCAGGTGTCGCCACCACAGTATTACCTACAGTGACCAAAACCTGGACTATCAATTGTGATGCGGTAACGTATTTAAGTTATACCAGTGTTGATAACCGCTTAGCATCTGTAAGTGATACTTCAACCACCCGAAATCATGGACTGGGCAATATTAATAACACCGGTAAAATTGGTTTCTATACCGTGACATTAAGTAATTCACGGGTTGATGGAAACAGCACTTCCATGTACTACAGGTTGAGTACAGGGGCTGCAACAGCAGGAACCAGCTTTTTTTTAGTCGATAGTTATTACTATGGTTTTTCCAATGCCTCTGCCGTCGCTATCGCTGGTAAATCGTTTAGTACTGATATTATGATTACACCCACTTTGGCCGGAACCACGACGATGAACGGCCCGATTACCGAAGATGCAACTATCGATGGCTCAGTAACAATGAACTTCTCATTTGGTATTTAATGGTTATGAAAAGCCTGATTATAAATTCTGCCATCTTATCTTCTTTGCTATTAAGCGTGACTGCCCATGCAGCAGCACCGACTGCAGAATTGAAAGTTAAAGGGACGATTGGTATTCCAACTTGCACTGTCAATGCCCCTGATGGCGGTATTTATAATGTCGGTGAGATTTCAGCAAGCCAGGTGAAAAGTGGCACAGCAGTCACAGTATTGCCATCAATCACAAAAACCTGGACGGTCACCTGTGATAGTGTGACGTACCTAAGCTTAACCGCGATAGATAACCGTAAAGCGTCTGTTAGCGATAGCACTATTCATAACTTTGGTTTGGGTTTTGTAAATGGCTCAGGGAAACTGGGTTTTTATAAAACGACGATGAGCAATGCTATGGTCGATGGTGTGAGCAGCTTACTGTATTTTATCGATGCGAATAACATATTGCAGGGTGGGCATACTCTGGAAACATTAACCAATAACTTCCGTTTTGGCTGGTCTGAAAATGCCACCACAGCGAAAGCGGGTAAAGTATTCAGTGCCGATTTTACTGTAATACCGACATTGGCAGGTTCAACCACCATGGGTGGCGCTATCACTGAAAATATCAATATTGATGGTTCTGCTACCATGAATTTTTCTTTTGGTATTTAATTCATCAAAATCCTATACACCAGACTATTTTCAATTCTTGGTAGTTTGGTGTACTTTTTATTGTATAAAGCAATATTGTCCCTTACCTCATTAGCTTCCCTTACCTTTAGGACACCATTGTGTTTGCGCGTTGCGTATCGTTTTCGTTTACAGCATTCCTCTTCTCTCTTTTCCCTGTAGTGGCTCTTGCCGCCACAAAAGAGGGGGCCGTGGTGTTTGACATAAAAACACTGGAAGGGTTGGGGTATTCGGCTGAATTAGCGAATTTTTTTAGTAAGCAGGATAGATTTTTACCCGGTCGGCATGATGTTTCTATCATCGTTAATGCCAATAAAACCTATCATGCTGAAGCCACCTTTGATACGGAAGGTAATTTGTGTGCGGATCGTAATTTACTGATTGCATTGAAGTTGCGTCATAAAGACAGTGGCGATAGCTGTGAAAACCTTGAAGCTTTGTGGCCGGGTGTCGCCATCAAGTTATTCCCTGGCCAATTTCGCGTAGAAATGACCTTGCCTCAAGAGGCATTTGATCCCGAAATGGAAAGCAGTGACTACCAAAGTGGCGGTCATGCATTATTGCTGAATTATAATTTGTTCGGCCAGCGGATCGAAACTAATAGCGATAATCTTAATTTATTTCAAGGGCAGTTTCAGCCGGGTATTAATCTGTATAACTGGGTACTGCGCAACCGGGGTTCTTATACCTATAATCAAGGGGTGGGCCATTACGATAATCAGGAAACCTACGCATTACGCGCAGTAGAATCTCTGAAATCGGTCGTGCAGTTGGGCGAATTTGGTTTAGTCGGCGACACTTATTCGGGCCTGCCAATTGTGGGTGGCCAGCTGTATTCCGATAATGCTCAACTGAATAATACACAGCTGGTAGTGCCAATTGAAGGGATTGCCAATACCAACGCCACTATTGAAATTCGCCAACGTGGACGGGTTATTTATCGTACCGTCGTGCCACCGGGGCCATTCTCTTTGTCCAACATCAGCAATTTCTCCAGTGGTGTGGTGACAGATGTTGATGTTATTGAAGAAGACGGCACCCAGCAGCACTTCACGGTATCAAATTCTCTTGACCCTAATTTAGAACAACAGGCAACCACATATCAGTTGGGGCTAGGCCGTTATCGGGATAGCCTGAATGACAGTGAAACTAAATCGCCATTACTGGCATCGGCTGAGATGTCGTTTAACCCGATGAGTGCATGGCGTATGACCTCGGCCGGGCTGGTTTCCCCTGATTATCAAAATCTCAGGGTACAAAATCTTTATAGCGGGCTGGAGAGCGCCTGGTTTTCAGCGGCGGCAAATTACTCTAATACGAAAGATATCGGGCAGGGTTATCAGCTGACATTACAAAATCAAGTAGCCATTAATGGCAATTTGAGTGCTTCATTGTCGACAGTATATGACTCCTTGAATTATTGGTCGCCGGACAATGCCCTGAGCAGTGGCAATAATCTGAATGAGCTAAAATATGGCAAACTGAAGAATTCGACATCAGCTGCCGTATCTTGGGCACATCCTCGTTGGGGCGCATTTTCCTACGTTTTGTCTAATAATATGTATTATCAGGCTGCAGACAGTGTTTCCCATACATTCTCTGCGAGTGAACAATTTGGCCGAGTGACCACCACGTTAAGTTTTCAGTCAACTTCGCAGGGGCAAAACTCAGTTTATATCGGCATCAATATGCCATTAGGCAACGGAACGCTCAGCGGGCGGATGCAACGCAACAATGGCAACATGACCTTAGGTAGCACGTACCAAGGCCGTTGGGGTGATAACAAAGGGTACCAGGTCGGTATCACTGGTAGTGATAGTCAGCGGCGTATTAATGGGGCACTGAATATGAACACGGCCTATTCACAACTTGCTGGTGGCGTTTCTCAGGCCACCAATAATAGCCGGTCAGCCTATGTTTCGGCCAATGGATCAATGGCTTATGCGAATAACACTTTTGCGACGTCTTCAGCGGCCATCGGCGATACTTTTGCGGTGATAAATGTACCGAGTCAATCTAATTTGCGTGTTTCTTCGCCCAGCAGCGGAACGTCGATCACCGATTATGCGGGAACGGCCTTATTGCCATCCGTGATGCCTTATACGGCATCAAAAGCACAGATAAGCACCAAAACATTACCCCTGAATATTCGTCTTAACAGCACCAGTGCAGATTTGAAGATGACTCGTGGTACCGTTGCGACTCGTAATTTTGAGGCAACAGAAACCCGCCAGTTGCTGCTGAGTATTCGTGATAGTAGCGGTGAAATGTTACCGGTGGGCGCCAACGTGCTCGACGAAAAGGGCAACTTCCTGGGAACGATTATTGGTGATGGCAACTTTATGTTGGAAAACAAAGCGATTGGGGCAACATTACGTGTTAAGGCGACCAACCGCAGTGAATGTATTGTGAGTTATGTTGAGCCGGAGAAGTTTGATCCGGATGCATTGTATGAAGTTGCCGACGCTGTATGTCATTGATTTTAAAATTGTAGCGTAAACTGATACTCAGTAACTATTTTTTAGACATAGGATCTATTATGAAATATACGATGGTTAATAATGGCGGTGTTGGTGCAATGACTGCATACACTCATATCTTCAAACGTGTTAAATCATTTTTTATGCTGAATTTTCTGGTGTTGTTAAGTTGCTGGAGTTTGACATCTTATGCATCTTTCAAATTAGAAAGCACCACGGTTATTTTAAAAGAAAATGATGGACGTACCAGCTTTACTATCGAAAACACATCGACAAACCCAATATTACTGGTAACCAAATTGGTCGACTTGGATGGCAAAAATCTGAGTAAGCAAATTTTGATTTCCCCGCCGGTAACACGAATTGATGCAGGGCAAAGTCAGCAAGTTAACTTTGTATTGAAGAAAGGCACAGCACTGGATTCTGAAGTCTTGCTTAAAGCTTCGTTTGAAGGTGTTGAACAGGTGCCGGGTAATGCGACAGTCATGCCAATTCGTCAGGAAATTGGTTTTCTAATTCAGCCAAACTCTGTGCCACAGATTAAAACCCCATGGCAAGAATTGGTTTTATCCACCTCAGGTAATAACTTAATAATTAAAAACCCGAGCAAGCATGTGGTTCGCCTTGGCCCGCAGGTGATTTTAGTTCCGAGCAATGAGGTTGTTCCCTTGGGCAGCCCTTATATTATGCCGGGCGAAACCAAGCAATTTGCCATTAAGTCATCACCCACCTCAGTGAAAGTCACACCACTGAGCCGCTATGGTTTTGTACAACCTGAAGTGGCTGTGCCTGTTACGCGCTGATAGCGATAAGTCTGTTAGTCAATACGAAGGGCGGCCGGTAATGGCCGCTTTTTAATTAATGAGGGAACTGAAAGGGCTAGCTGTCTTTTTTATTGCCAAAAATTTTCAGTAAGGCACCAACGGCACAACCAATCACTACACCCAAAATCACCCATTCAGTAAATGACATATTCAGACCCTTTTATTCGTTTGGCCTGATTATATAAATTATTCCCTGCTTGTCCATGTCTGCCCGATCCCACATTGATCATATTCGGCCTTTACAACTTAGCCAACATCTCTCGCGTTACCAGAACAATACCACTTCCCGACCGATAAAAACGGCGAGCATCTTCATCTGCATTTTCACCAATGACCATACCCTCGGGGATAGTACTGGCGCGGTCTACGACACAACGGTGTAACCGGCAAGAGCGGCCCACATTGACGTCGGGTAGTAATACGCAAGAGTCTATATTGCAAAACGAATTGACTCGCACTCGGGAAAATAATACCGAGTTGACCACCACTGAGCCGGAGATAAAACAGCCGCCGGACACCAATGTATTCATGGTCATGCCATGACTGCCAGAACGATCCTGAACAAATTTTGCCGGTGGTAATGGCTCCGCATAGGTGCGTATTGGCCAATGTGAATCGTACATATCGAGTTCTGGCGTAATAGCCGCTTGATCGAGGTTGGCCTGCCAATAGGCATCTAAGGTTCCGACATCACGCCAATAATCAGGGGTATCGGGTGATGTAGAGACACAAGATAATGAGAACGGATGTGCCCAAACATGGCCCTGTTCGGTGATTTTCGGCAGAATATCTTTGCCAAAGTCATGGCTGCTGTTTTCGTCCGCGTGATCGCTTTCGAGTAGGCCAAACAGGAATTCTGCGTTAAATACATAAATCCCCATACTGGCCAGACTGCTATCGGGTTTTCCGGGCAAAGTAGGGGGATCTTCGGGTTTTTCCCAAAACATTTTCACTTGTAGCGCTTCGGAGACTTCCATTACACCGAAGGCCGTTGCCTCCTCCTTAGGCACTTCAATACAGGCCACAGTACAAGCCGCGCCACTTTCTACGTGATCGAGCAGCATGCGCGAGTAATCCATCTTATAGATATGATCTCCCGCCAGAATCACCACATATTCAGCACGATAGCGGCGGATAATATCCAGATTCTGGAAAACCGCATCTGCGGTGCCGGTATACCAGTGTTCACCTCCTTGACGCTGTTGCGCGGGCAATAAATCAACAAATTCATTCATTTCTTCACTGAGAAATGACCAGCCATGCTGGATATGTTGCACTAAGGTATGAGACTGATACTGCGTTATCACGCCGATACGGCGAATGCCCGAATTAAGGCAATTTGATAGTGCGAAGTCAATAATGCGGTATTTTCCGCCGAAGTGAACAGCGGGTTTTGCTCGGACAGACGTAAGATCTTTAAGACGTGAACCGCGGCCACCTGCAAGAATCAGGGCTACGGCTTTATTGGGAAGTTGTCTGGCCGACATGACTCTGTCGATATCACCTGCTTTCCGCATGTCAGACTCCTTATAATTTGTATGTATAGCCACTGGATGACGGGCTATATCCATCAAACCTAATGCGCTAAAGACTGTCCGGCCAATGACCAGATTGATCTTGCGGGGTTATACCTCCTTTAAGTATTAGTGTCGTTAATAACATAATCGGCTAAATATCGCTCTAACAATGAGAAGCGAATCAAGTTTAGCGCGTTCAGTGATAAAATTTTTACCGTTCATAGCCTCTATGAAGGGGATATTGGTGGCTTTTCCACATTGTGAGGTCCGCAAACGTCGACCATACTCGATGGGGCAAAAATATTCGTCGTTTTAATAAGGATATAAAATTATGACGGTTGCAAAAAAATGTCTGCGGCTATCCGCACTCACTTTGATACTCAGTAGTTTTGCGGCCAGCGCCGCAGCCGATGTCGCACACCTTACCGGCTACACATTAGAGCGCGTGGTTATTTTGAGTCGGCATGGTGTTCGTTCCCCGACAAAACAAACCCAGCTGATGAATGATGTCACCCCTGATAAATGGCCTCAATGGCCAGTAAAAGCGGGCTATTTGACGCCCCGGGGGGCTGAGTTAGTGACGTTGATGGGCGGGTTTTATGGTGATTATTTCCGCAGTCAAGGGTTGCTGTCTGCGGGGTGTCCGGTAGATGGAACCGTTTATGCGCAAGCGGATATCGATCAACGTACCCGCTTAACCGGGCAGGCATTTTTGGACGGGATTGCGCCGGGTTGTGGTCTGAAAGTACATTATCAGGCTGATTTGAAGAAAGTTGATCCACTGTTCCACACCGTTGAAGCGGGGGTATGTAAACTGGACTCAGAGAAGGTTCATCAGGCTGTTGAAGAACGGCTGGGCGGGCCATTGAGTGATCTGAGTCAGCGTTATGCTAAGCCCTTCGCCCTGATGGGCGAGGTGCTGAATTTTGCGGCTTCACCTTATTGCCATTCACCCCAACAAAAAGGAAAAACCTGTGATTTTGCGACTTTTGCAGCAAATGAAATCACGGTCAATAAGGAAGGGACGAAAGTTTCACTGAGTGGGCCATTGGCACTGTCGTCGACATTGGGTGAAATTTTCCTATTACAAAACTCGCAAGCTATGCCGGATGTAGCCTGGCACCGTCTCAGCGGTGAAGATAACTGGGTTTCATTATTGTCGCTGCATAACGCGCAGTTCGATTTAATGGCCAAAACCCCTTATATCGCCCGGCACAAAGGGACCCCTCTGTTGCAACAAATTGATACGGCATTAGTGTTGCAACGCGATGCTCAGGGCCAAACACTGCCACTGTCACCACAGACCAAATTGCTGTTCCTCGGAGGGCATGATACCAATATTGCCAATATTGCCGGTATGTTAGGAGCCCATTGGCAGTTACCACAGCAACCCGATAACACCCCGCCCGGCGGAGGGCTGGTCTTTGAATTATGGCAGAGTCCAGGTAACCACCAGCGCTATGTGGCCGTGAAAATGTTCTATCAAACGATGGACCAGCTGCGGAATGCTGAAAAATTAGATTTAAAAAATAACCCAGCAAGAATTGTTCCAATTGCCATCGAAGGCTGTGAGAACGAGGGGGACAACAAACTTTGTCAACTTGAGACATTCCAAAAGAAAGTGGCTCAAGTGATAGAGCCTGCATGCCATATTTAAGTTAGAGCTATCCAGGATGAGTTAATATCTACCTGGTAAGATAAAAAAGCCCACATTAGAATAATACGTTGCTATGTGGGCTTATTACCGCTAACCATTAAGCTGAATCTTAGTATAGCTAAGGTTATATAAATAAGAAGCCGGAGCTATCTGTTAAATACAGATAAGCTCCGGAAATAAGTGATAACTTAAATAAGACAATGTTTCAATTAGCGGAAGTACTACAATTTAAGTATTATTAACCCAGTCTAACTAAATCGAAAGGTACGTAGCGTTTCCCTGTGTGCTGTAACTCGACAACCCGCTCACGCTCAGCCTGAACAGGGGCCAATCCTTCTGCATGGATAGCCTTTGCTACGTCAACCTCCCCAGTTTGCGCGACCATAACACGTTTGCCAGGAATAATTTGGTTTCTATTTCTGTCATAGACCTTAACCATATTAACCTCCAATAGTTATCTGATAAGGTTCAACAGTCGTCGGGTGTAAAATTCACATCTAAAATTAAACCAATATCCAAGATATAAACCTATCGTTAACACAAAGCGAACAGCTAAATAGTTTCAATACATAGACTATGCCCGGAAAGGCTAATATGTTTGCCTCGGATAAAGCTATTATGGAGTTGGCTTACATTCTGTGGAAATAATATTTATTTTTTTATCAGGGATCAAGTCGTATAAGCATTTTTTTTGGCGGAGAGGTCGAATAAAAAATCCGCTTCGTCAGCGGATTTTCAGTAGGCAGTCTACAATCGCAAGCGAGGTGTTATATCAGTGCCTTCTGCGTCAATGATTCCAATATTTTTAGCGGAGACTGCTGAGGGTCTTTCATGCCCTCAACGGGCAGGAGAAACGTTTGTTCTAACATAAATTGCCCCCCCATCGCCGCATGAGGTGTTTGATCTGAAAAACAGATCCAACTGCTACCAGATGGGAAATCAATAGCTTGTTGCACACCATTTTTTTGGTAATCGGCATCTGATTTCATTTTGTCATGTAATTGAAGCATCAAGTGATCGTAATGGCTTCTACGGCGCTTGGTGATCCCAATTTTATGCTGCAACCAACTGCTGATTGGGGAATAGCTATCGAGTTGCGGTAAATAGCGGCTGGCTAATTGCGTAAAATCTTCGCCTACGCGCCATGATCGAGGTTCATTATGAGGGTTAATATTGGTAAAAATACGGATGATGCGTTCACCATAATTAGGCCGCGAAGGGAAAGCATCAACATGCAAGCGGCTATCATCCTTCCGCCATGATGTTTTATCGCGCCAGGCGGTGACTGGGTGCAAGCGCAGGCTATTAGTCGGGCTGTGCAGTGCAGCGGTATACTCCGGTAGTAATTGATTCACTAGACTAAGGCAACTTTGATAATAGCGCTCCAGCAACTGGCGCGTTAATGTAACTTTACTCTCATCAGTCACACCGGTCAGTGCGCCTTCCAGCGGTTTAAAACTGATATTTTTGCGTTTAGTATCAACCAGTTCAGGGTTAAGCAGTTGCTTTTCCTCTTCACTCAATTCAAATGCCAGATGAGGCAGGAAAAGTACTTTACCTTGCTCCAGAGCCTCGATGGTACTGGAGTCTTGCACTTTATCTTGGCCCCAACGGGTATAGGGGAGCGTAAGAATGGATGAATCCAACGCATAACTTTGATTATTACTCATCATCTATTCGCTTCTATATATTATTTATGTAAAGCATAACCCTTTATTATAGATAAAATGAGGGGTAGGGTACAGATTTCAGTTTTTACTTTCCCGGGACAACTGAATTAAGGGGGGGAGCCGCCGCATGATAGGGGAGGATTTGACGAGTGATGTCTGGATTTCGGCATATTCTGACCAGCGGTCAATAATCGTATCCAGCTGTTCCATCGAGTGGATATATAAGCGGCTGATGAAACAATCGTCACCGGTCACTTTGTCACACTCAACACATTCTGGTGTTCCTTGAATCATCACTTCTGTTATACGCAGCATTCCTGCTAAGGGTTTGACGCGTACAATGGCTTGCAAATTGTAGCCGAATGCTTGCTGGTCCAAGTCTAGTGTATAGCTGCGAATGATATGACGTTCTTCGAGACGCCGTAGACGCTCGGAAGTACTCGGGGATGAGAGGTTTACTTGCTGTGAAAGGTCTTTCAGAGATATCCGTGCATTTTTTGCTAAAATGGCAATCAATTGTTCATCAATCTTGTCCATGCCTGGCAGCCTTTTATCATTAGAAACAATAATATTATTATAGGCGCCATTTTTAACATGTTAACGATATTTTCTTAATAAATATAATGACTTTGATGAATAAAAGGTGAGTGTACTGGGGGCGTTGTCGGGATAACGGTCGGTGTTCATCGCGATGTATATCATCACATTCTTCGCTTTGAAAAAGTGTGTTTAGGGATACAAAACGACATACCCTACTGAGGATTCAGCAGGGTAAAACGATGCAGGATACCTATAATTATTGCCGGATAGCAGAGGTACTGGCCAACGATGCTGTTTGGTTGGACTCATTGGAAAGCATAGACTTTTTTTGTAGATAGGCTAAATCATAGACATCATAGAAGTCTATTTCGCCTTTATTGCTAATAATATGTTTAAAGCGAATTTTAAAATCATCGCCGATATTTTTGCTATTCAATATTTCATCAATTGCTTGCGTCGATAATGCTCGGCTAAAGAACCATTCACCGTTATAGCAAACACGTAAATCGAGGATACCAATATCCTCAAATTTAAATACGGGTTTGATTTCCATCATGAGAACAGCAGACATCAAAACAAAGAAAACGGTAAAGGCAACCATGTAGCCAGTGCCAAAGTAAGGGGTTAAGTACATCAAAACTAAAACAAAAAAGTATGATATCAACATCGCAAGGCAAAGATAGGGATGTTTGTAGACAAAATCGCTGTTAAATTTTAACCGACCATCTCTTTTTTCTTTCAGATTTATTCTTGCGATGTCGTCGATTAATATTTTTTTAATTATGTCCATAGTCATGACCTTGTGATGAATACTCATATAAGTTAAATCATAGCGGTTTGTTATAGAATAACACGAAAAGTTAAATTTAAGGTATATCAGTTTGGTTGATTAGTTAGTAAAACTGTTATGGTTTGATAGGTGATAATGCGGAGTTATTATTAACTCATCAGATGAAAACAAGCGCTTATGCTTCAAATCCACCTGATGAATTTTCATGGTACGCGTAATTATAGCGCGTAGTAACCTTAAGTGGTCAGAACAATTTTACCAATGTGGGTACTGCTTTCCATCAGTTCATGGGCCTGAGCGGCAGCTTCCAGTGGGAAAGTCTGAAATATCTGTGGTTTCATTTTTCCAGCCCCCAGCAATGGCCAAACGTGTTGTTCCAGTGCTTTGGCGATAAGCGCTTTTTCAGCCACAGTACGCGAGCGCAATGTTGAACCGGTATGAGTCAGGCGCTTTAGCAACATTAGCATCAGATTCAGGTCCTTGGCATTCCCATTCTGGGTGCCAATTTGAACTATCCGGCCATTCATTGCAGCAGCTTCATAGTTACGGGCGACATAATCACCCGCAATTAAATCCACAATAACATCAGCACCTTTCCCTGCGGTGGCTCGTTTGGTCTCGGCAACAAAGTCTTCCGTGTGATAGTTAATGGCGATGTCGGCACCTAATGCCAGGCATGCTTGACGCTTCTCTTCTGATCCTACGGTGACAATAACCATTTTTGCGCCAAATGCTTTGCTCAACAATATTGCTGTAGTACCTATACCGGAAGATCCGCCGTGAATTAATACAGTCTCACCTGCGGTAAAATGACCACGCTGGAATAGATTTGTCCACACAGTAAAGAAAGTTTCTGGTAATGCTGCCGCTTCGATTTCAGTCAGACTTGCGGGGATAAGTAAGGCATTGGTTTCATTGATAACGCAATACTGAGCATAGCCGCCACCTGCGACTAACCCGCACACTTTGTCGCCAATTTTAAAGCGCGTAACATCAGCTGCGATAGCAACCACAACACCTGCAATTTCTAATCCGGGGATATCGGAGGCTCCTGGTGGTGGTGCATATTGACCTCGGCGTTGCATGACATCAGGGCGATTAACTCCCGCGGCTGAAACTTTCACCAAAATTTCACCCGCCGCGGGCATCGGCGTAGGGCGCTGAATGGGCGTTAAAACTTCAGGACCACCAGGTTGCGTAATTTCAATAGCGACCATGTTCGTAGGAAGATGGGTTAACAATGTCATAATATTCCTCTTGTAACATGAAGATACCGAGTCAAAATCTGTGCTGATGACGAAGTGATTATCTTAGCCCTGTCATCCAAATAATTCATGGAGTGAATGTGCTTAAGCTATGACAAAGTTACAAAAGGTAGAAAGCAGAAAGGGAACGCCCAAAACAAAAAAAGCGCCCAATAGGGTGGGCGCATAAATTTGCAAAGGGGTCGTACATGTATGACTCGTTGCATTACAATAAGCGAGACTAAGAGATGTTTAGAACATATTGATACTAGGAATATTTCCTTAAGTTCGATATAGGGATAAATCTGAAACTGTGCGTTAACGTAGTAGCAATAGTAGTCTCTTCCTGCCCTCAAATTTCGTTCTTATATTGCCAGCTGACCTGATACTGGTAGGTTTCATCTGTGAGTATGTTATCGACATGGACGCTAGGGCTCCATGAATCATCACCCCCCACTCCCATATGGAAACCATCAATATTTAACCAGGTGCCGGGTTCCGGTTTAAGTAAATGTTGATGGCTGGTCATCATGAGTTGCTGTGTGCTGTAGCGGCTGATACCAAAATGGAACTGACCAGTTAATTGCCAATTCCCGTAATTCAAAAAATTGGTTTTGCAGCGCAACCCATTTTCACTCGGAAATATATAAGGAGTGTGCATCTCCTCAAGGGGTTGCGACCAGTGACCATGTTGGGCTGAAAGCTGACGGTCAGGATAGTTTTCGTGTGGCCCTAACCCAAGCCAGTCAACATTTTCGTAAACATCAGACAACTGGCAACACATCCCGATTCTTGCTGGGGAGGGGAGGGAAGTAGCAACTTTGACTCGGACATCAATGGTCATACGCCCTTGCTGATCAAAACGGTATAACCACTGGGTATGTAACAATTGTTCTTGGGCAAACTCGTAGATATATTCCGCGCTGATTTGTATAGCCTGAGATAATGTATCGGCTTGTAGTGATAAACAACGTTGCTCCAGTTGATACATTCCCGCTTTTTTCCAGCGTTCAACCCAAGCATTCGGATCAATCCGCGTTGTTTCACTGATACCAATATCGTTATCCAATGGCGCACGAACAAATTGATCGCGCAACGGGGTAAGTAGCCTGTTTTTCCCTCCCACCCACCATTGCTCAAGCAACCCGGTTTGACGGCTAAATAACCAGCGCTGCTGGAGATGAACCACCGTGATATGTTGCGCATCTTGATGCAGCTGGGGGGCGCAAGACTCCGCTACGCCGGAGGTCTCTCGAAGAACAGATAGCGGACGGGCTAAACGCCCTTGGAACCAAGCGCAACGATGATAACTGGGTGACCATGACGTTTCTTCTATCTGCCTGACTTCAACATTCAGCCATAAGTCGCCTGGCTCATTAATAACGGGTAGCTGCTCGGACAGGGTGAAATTTTGCGTGTCTTCAGGTGATAGCTCTAATGGGAAACTCCCTTCCAGAACTGATTTACCGGCTAATTCGATGCGCCAGTACAGATGCTCGTTATCGCTGTTTCTGAATAGATATTCGCTGGTTACGCTGATCACTAGCGGTGAGGTACTCACCAATGAGAATTGGAAGAACTGTTGTGCGCATTGCGCCTCATACAAACTGGGGTGAGGGGTGCGGTCTGGGAAAACTAATCCATTCATACAGAATTGACGATCATTGGGGCTGTCCCCAAAGTCCCCACCATAAGCCCAATAAGGTTGACCATGTTCATCATTACGGGTGAGACTTTGGTCGACCCAGTCCCAAACGAACCCCCCCTGTAGTCGAGGGTATTGGCGGAATGCTTGCCAATAGCGGGCGAATCCACCGAAACTGTTCCCCATTGCATGGGCATATTCACACAGAATTAATGGACGAGATTCATTCGGTAGGCCAATCCATTTCTTAATGGCCCACTTAGGCACCGCGGGGAAAGGTTGGTCCTCATCTACACGGGCATACATGGGGCAAACAATATCGGTAGCCTGAGTATTTGCACCGCCCCCCTCATATTGTACCGGGCGCGTGGGGTCATTGGTTTTTATCCAACGATAGAGCGCATCATGAGTCGCACCGTGGCCTGATTCGTTGCCCAATGACCAAATAATAATAGAAGGGTGGTTACGATCACGCTGAACCATCCGCGTAACTCGTTCGCTAAAAGCAGAAAACCACTGTGGATCATCAGCAAGTCGTCCCATAGGTTGCATCCCATGAGTTTCGATATTGGCTTCATCGACAACATATAAACCATAACGATCGCACAGGCGATACCATAGCGGATGGTTGGGATAATGTGAGCAGCGTACGGCATTAAAGTTATGCTGTTTCATAAGAATGATATCTTGCAGCATACTTTCTTTATCAATAGCTTGGCCTGTTTTCGGGTGATGCTCATGGCGATTCACACCGCGAATTAGTACCGCTTTGCCATTAATTTTAAGCAAACCTTGATCAATGATCACTTGCCGGAAGCCAACATCATAGGCTTCCGCTTCTATCAGTTTTTGCTGACTATCCAGTAGCGAGACGACAGCTCTATATAACGTAGGTTGTTCTGCGCTCCATAATAAGGGATGTGCAACTCGCAAACTAAGATGAGTGCGATCAGTATAATGGCCTCGCTCGTCAATGGGTTGAGTACCAAGAGGCTGTTGCAAACTGGCGACCAATGAGTCCGCTAGCCAAAGCTGCACCTGGATTTGATAGGCCCCGGTAATTAGCGAGTTATTAATATCAAGCATCGGAATGCTAACTGCGGCCATCACCTCTAAATGCGCAGAGCTAAATTCTGATGATAAATGCGTAGAGACGTGAATATCTCGCAAATGAATATCTGGTTTGTGCAGTAGGCTGACATCCCGGAAAATCCCACTCATACGCCACATATCCTGATCTTCCAGATAGCTACCATCACTCCAACGTAATACGAGAACAGCAATACGGTTATTTCCAGCTTTCAGGTATGGCGTGAGATCAAACTCCGCGGGTAGGCGACTGTCTTGGGAATACCCGACCCACCGACCGTTACACCAGAGATAGAACGCAGAACTCACACCATCAAAAATAATGCGAGTTTGACCCGAGGAGAGCCAGTCAGGCTCAAAGGTGAAATTGTATGAATAGCAACCGGTTGGGTTATTTTGCGGTACCCGTGGCGGATCAACAGGAATTGGGTATTGCACGTTAGTATAAATCGGGGTGTCATAGCCGTGGAGTTGCCAATTGGAAGGTACCGGCATAGATACTGCTTCGGGCAAATCTTTTTCAACCCATTCATCGGGCACTGATTCTGGTTGTGTAAAATAGCTGAACGACCACTGTCCATTGAGTAATTGACGCTGCGAGGAGGGTGCATCGCTTTGAGCGGCATCGACATGACGCCAACTGTAGAATGGAGGGTGCGCTTCAAGGCGGTTGTATTGCGTTATTTGCGGATTCTCCCAATCCCTGCGAAGCAAAATCTGCGATAGGGCTGGTGTAGCCTGCTGTTTAATTTCTTGCTGTGCCATCATGATTTCAGCCTTATCTTTTACGAAAGTTAGCTTGTTTGCGCTAACGCGATGAGTTAGCTATATAAATGTTATGCGCTCACAATTACAGTGTCTTCAAGATGAATTCAGCTGAAAATAAAGTAAATAGCGGTGGGTTAAATAGTCGAGAGTGATCGCATTTATTTGTTTTTGTACCCCGTCAGGTTAACAGGGGCAGTGGTCTGGCGGATTATAAGTTCAGTGGCTAACGACAACGAGTGAGAGGGCGGTGCAATGGTGTGGTGTAACCTGACGATGAGACGGGACACGCACTCTTCCCCTAATAATCTGAAATTTTGCCTGATGGTGGTGAGTGGCGGCTGGAAATAAGCGCTGTCTGCTGTGTCGTCATAACCGATAACAGAAACGGCCCCCGGAATATCAACATTATTTTCATGTAGAGCACGAAGTACACCCAGCGCCATTTGGTCGTTAGCCACCAAGATGGCACTAAACGCAGTATTGCTGGCAACCAATTTCTGCGTTGCCTGATAGCCACTTTGTGCACTCCATTCCCCATAGTAGACTGCTTGCGGCGCCAGAGAGGCATCATTCAGCGCCTGCAACCAGCCCTGATAGCGTAACTGGGCTGAAATAGCGTCTTTGGGCCCGCAGATAAGCACTATTTGCTGGTGGCCTAATGCAATAAGGTAGTTGGCACCTTGCATTGCGCCTATTTGGGGATCAAATAGAACGCTGAAAGTAGCAGACTGTGGGTCTACATCGAGAAAAAGTACCGGAGTGTCGGCACATTGTTCGGTAATTTTCTGACTGTGTTTAGGCTTTAAAGGAACATTGACTAAAATCCCATCAACACGTTGAGCCAGTAACTCGTTTATCGCTTGCTGGCAGGAATGTTCGCCGTGGTCATCGACCATGGAGATAACGACGTTATACCCCAGTTCACGGGCTTTTCTTTTTACTGCGGCGGCTATTTGCGAGGGCGCATGCAAAGAAAGATCGGTGGTGGCTAGCCCGAGTGTCAGGCTATGTTTGCCGGCTAATTGTTGGGCTACCCGGTTAGGAACATAGTTCAACGCAACCATAGCCAATTCAACTTTATGACGTGTTTTAAGCGAGACATGAGGGGCTTGGTTTAAAACGCGCGACACAGTTTGATAGGAAACACCAGCCTGGCGTGCAACATCATCTAAAGTGGCAGACTTGGGCTTCATGTATTTCTCTCAAGGATAAGTGACGACTTATAATAGCAAATTCAATGGATAAACTTTCCATTGGCAAGTAGCAAACAGGACTAAAACTGGCGATTAAGAATTTTTTTATCCACTGGGGTCTAGAAACAGGGGAGTGTTAAGGTTTATTCACAATATTTTTACTGATTATTCTGCATAAAATGGAGCATCAAGAGTATAATAAATAGCTTTTTTGGTTCTATTTTAGTCATGTAAACAAGAATCTTCCGTTTGCCCGCTAAAAAGAGTTGCTATTAAAAGCCGGTCATGAGTTAATGCGTCTCGGCCTGTGGTACAGACCTATTTATGCACGACATCTTGAGTAAAGTGGTTCATATTTAAAGCGTTATCGTTGATAGCTCTT
>NZ_JBLWEX010000291.1:0-38777 GCF_048323875.1 Yersinia sp. LJYL362 | reverse complement strand
GATAAGCCACTTTGGCAAATTCAATCCCCAAGGTGAAGACCATCATACTGATCATCCCCATGGCAGCTGACACCGTCCCTTTACTGATATCGCTGGAGAACAGCGTCAGTCGCACTAAACCGGCGTTTGCCAGGCCAATACCAAAGGCATAGAGGCTTAGCCCGGCAGTCATCCACAAATACGCATGGGATGAATAGAGGGTCGAGCCAGCGGCAATCATTAGGCCAATAATCATCGGGCCGGCGCCATAGCGGATAAGTTGCGGAATACTGGTTTTGCCACTTAATTTTGCCAGTGTCAGGTTGCCAATAATCAGTGCGCCGAAAATCGGTACCTGCAAAATGCCATATTCCACGGTTGAGAGCTGCTCACCGCTAATCAGAATCACCGGAGATTGGGCAATCCAAGTCAGTAGGGGCAAGCTGGCGAAGCCCAATGCAAGTGAGCCGCACAGGAAACGGCGATTGGTCAGCACTTGCTTATAATCGTGCCACATCGCCCCTACCGACAGCTTTTCCCCTTGGCGCGAGGCGGTTTCTGGCATCGCGCGCCACAGCCCCACAAATGAAATTGCGCCCAGCACTGCAAATATCACAAACATAGACTGCCACGGGGCGACATGAATCAAGGCGGCACCCGCCAATGGGCCGAGCAATGGGGCAATTAATGCCACATTCGCCATCAGCGCGGTGATTTTGATACAGACCGCTTCTTCAAAGGACTCCTGAATGGTGGCGTAACCGACTGCGCCGATAAAGCACAAACCGATCCCTTGCAGGAAGCGCATGGCGATGAACTGTTCAATCGACGTGACCAATAATATGGCAAGACAGGTCACCACGAAGAATGCGACACCAACCAGCATCACTGGGCGACGGCCACGGCGATCGGATAACGGCCCAAGTAGCCATTGCAGGAACATCCCGCCCGCCAGATAAGCTGTCATTGATGTCGGAACCCACTCAATACTGGCATTAAAATCAGCGACCACCGCCAGCATACCGGGCTGAATCATATCGTTGGCGATATAGGCGGCAAATTCGAATAATACCAAACATAAGGGAAATAAAAGCGCCCGTCGACCTAAACGCGTCGCGGGTGAGAATGAAGTTTGCATAGGTTAAGCTATTAATAGTAAACGTAATAAAGGGGACGGCTCGAGCAGGGTGTGCAGTCAGAGCATGTCAGGACGGCTATTTTGCCGTCAATATAACTTTATGGCAACAATTACCCTTCGTCCTGATGGGGTTCATTTACTTTGGGTATCAGTCAAATTTACGTTATTGTTTGCAACCTGATTATTGGCACAATAAATATACTCTAAATAATTCGAGTTGCAGGAAGGCGGCAAGTGAGTGAGTCCCGATGAGTTGACTCGAGTCAATGATTCGGGTGAGAGAGAGCAGCCAACACACATGCGGCTTGAAGTATGACGAGTATAGATAGGCGCTTTTAAGTATAAAAACAGGTGATAGAGAGTATGCATGACCGATAAGATTGGCTGGATTGATAATCTGCGGGCTGTGGCCTGCATTATGGTGGTTATGATCCATGCTACGACCTATTACGTCACCAGCGGGGCGCAGGTAGGGGAAGCGAACTGGGACATCGCCAATTTGCTGAATTCGGCTTCTCGGGCCTGTGTGCCCTTGTTCTTTATGATCTCCGGTTATCTGTTTTTTGGCGAAAAAAGCGCAAAGCAAAAGCATTTTACCCGCATCGGGCTGTGCCTGTTGTTTTACAGCGTGATAGCACTTATCTATATTTCGACACTAACCTCGATCAACGGTTGGGCGTCGCTGAAAAATATCCTGCAAAAACCGGTATTTTATCATTTATGGTTTTTCTACGCCATTATTGTGGTTTACCTGGTCTCGCCGCTGATTAACGTCAAACCGGTATCAGGCCGCTATCTGGCGGTCGTTATTTTGCTGTTGGCGGTGGTTGCCAACCCGCAGACCAGTAAATATTCAATCGGTGGTTTTCAGTTACTGCCGATAAATCTCTATATCTACGGTGATACTTTCTATTACTTGCTGTATGCGCTGCTGGGGCGGGCCATTGGCATGCTTGAGACTCGGGGGCGAGCTATCAGTTGGGGCGCGGCATTATTGTTTATCATGAGCGTGATATTTATTGCCATCTCAACGGAGAAACAGACACAAATTAATGGCAACTTTGCCAATACCTTCTATGTGTACTGCGGCCCAATGGTCTTTGTTGCGGCGGTATCACTGCTGGTGTGGTTTAAAAACTGCCTGAATCAGCCCATTGCCTGGTTGAGTTGGCTGGCCGGGCATTCGCTGGCTATTTATGGTTTCCATGCACTGATTATTCATTTTATCCGCACCCATCATTATGATTTTACTGACTATCCAGTGTTGGATATTTTCTATGTCTTTGCCTTAGCACTGGCGCTAAGCACTCTATTGTCTATGGGGCTGCAACGCCTTGATCGGCGGCGATTAGTCAGTTAACCACGGCTTGCCCGCGCTGTTGTGCGCGCCGAAGCTGACGGCCGGAGGAAAATCCGGCTGCCAGTGCGGCTTTCTCCAGATTAAATCCTTCTTTTAGACGGACTTCAGCCACCGCGACCCGCAATTGCTCATGATATTCACGCACACTGATCCCGACATGTTCCCGGAACAATCGGGTTAAATGACGACTGCTGACATGCGCTTTGTGCGCCACCTGAAGCAGTGACCACTCCGCCTGTGGCTCTGCTGACATCACGTCCTGTGCCCGATGTACCGCCGGGTGGAGATGGTTACGGTAACGTAACCACGGTGAAAGTTGCGGGTCATCACCCGAGCGGCGAAAATACACCACCATCTCGCGCGCCACCTCCAGTGCAGTTTGCGGGCTGCAATAACGGCTGATCAAATGCAAAGAGAGATCAATACCGGCGGTAATCCCGGCACTGGTATACACGCCGCGATCTTCAACAAAAATACGGTTTTCTTTGGTTTGGGCCGCCGGCGCTTGTTGGCGTAACCGTTCAAGCACATGGTGATGAGTGGTGCATTGATAGCCATCCAATAGCCCGGCTTGCGCTGCCAGTAATGCGCCAGAACAGACACAAACCAGTATTATTTTTTGCTGCGTAATGGCAGTTTTCTGCTGCTGCAACCACCGGCGGGCTATTGCGGCTGTTTCTGTCGCAAAATAGTGACGTGAATCGCTCACGCCCGGCACCACCAGCAAGCTGCCTTCCGGTAAGCTGTCTGGTAGTGGCTGCAATTGGCCCAATATCATGTCGGTGGAGGACATCACCTCGGGTAATGGGCTGATATAACAAAGGGTAAATGACCCTGCCAGCCGTAATGTTTCGGCAGGGCCGGTTAAATCCAGCGACAGCACGCCGGGCAGCAAGAGAAAATAGACATTTCGTTGCATGGTTAATCCACAGTTACCGTCAGATAACGGTTCATATAAGCCGGAATATCCGGAGTATGCTGTAGCAAAGTATCAACAAAAGCATCGCGCTCAAAGGCCATTACCTGTAAATCCCAAACACAGAAGGATTCATCACGTGCTGCGCGCCAAATTCCCTGTTCCTGTACCCAGACTTTCACTCGCAATTCGTTTTCATTATCCCACCAGCCAACAATCAGGTAATTCAGCGTTTTTCCCTGATGTTCAATCACAAAACCCACACCGGGGCGATCCACCGTTTCTGATCATAAGGCAACCACTGTCCGACGAGTTGATAAGCAGGAGCATAATCGGGGGCGGCACCCTGTGCCTGAGAATAACAAATCACATAGTGTTTCAACTGCCAGCGGTTAAGGTTCTTGATACCCGCAGGTGTGATTGCTCGTGGTAAATAGGGTTGCGGCTGCCAATTGACGGTTTTTTCGGTAGCGGTTACTGATGGTGGTGAATCCAGTGCTGCCAGTGCTTGCGCGACAGTATGGATAGTTGCAAATCGGTCGACGAGCACCGTCTCCGTGCGTAGTTTCAATTCTTCACTGCTCAGAACGATGCCATTAGGCTGGGTCATTGGAAAGGTCAGTGTGGCCTCCGTGACAAAAGTGACTTGATAGCCCAGATCCGACGCCACGCGTGCGGTAGTTTCACAGCATTGTTCGGTGCGCATACCGGCAATAATCAGGTGGTTTATTTGACGCTCCTTCAGCCATTGATCCAGCCCTGAATCGGTCAGTGCATTATGCACTCGCTTTTGCACGGTCACATCTGCGTGATGGGAAACCCATGACATGGGCTTCACATAGCCAGAAGCCAGTGAAAACGGGCCTTCCTGCGCGACGTGGAATACATCTACCAGTGCCACTCCGCGCTGTTTACAGCCCGCAATGAGTCGGTTTAGCGCCGTAGAGAATGCAGGGAGATCCTGTTGTTGCCAAAAGAATTTATGTTCGAATGATTGTTGGACATCAATTATCAATAATGCGCTGTTAGTCATATTCGGCCCTCCGCCGTTTGGGTAGAGTTCCATCATCTGCGGGTTTTGAGCTAAGTGGAATGCCAAATCCGGCCATCATAGGGAGCAAAAGGGACCAGATCTTTTACGGCTAGCCGTTCGGTAAGTTAAAGAGTTAATGGCCCAATAGGCTCATTAAAACAGTTTATTGGCCGAAAACAGTGAGTAAGGAAACCGTTATTCACTGTATGACAATCAATGGGAATGGAATAAGTCATGGCAAACCTTAATAGCGTTATCCTGATAAGGGCAAACCAACAGCGAAATAATGCTCTGATAGGAACAGCCTTGTTGTTTGTCACAATGATGAGTGAGGCGGCTATATCTCTGGATAGAACGAGGATTATTTTCAATAGTGCTGATACGTCAGCCAGTATCATGTTGCAAAATAAAAGCGAGACATTACCTTATCTGGTGCAATCCTGGTTGGAAAATTCCGCTGGGCAGAAAGTAGATAGCCCTTTGTCTGCTTTACCCGCGATACAGCGGATTGATGTGGGTCAGAAAAGCCAGGTACGCATTATTTCACTGCCGGATATCGAGCAATTAGCTGCTGATCGTGAAACGCTATTCTATTTTAATATGCGGGAAATACCGCCGAAAAGTGACATCACTGCGGCAGTACAAATCGCCATCCAAAATAAAATAAAGTTATTTTATCGACCTGCGGCGATTAAAGCAGATTACAAGAATGTTTGGCAGGAGCAGTTACAGATAAGACAGCAAGGGGAAAGGCTTAAAATTCATAATCCTACGCCATATTACGTCACGTTAGGGCATTTAAATCGGGATAATCGCGGTAATTTTCCCGGTTTTGACAGTGTCATGATTGCGCCATTCGGTACGGAGTCTGTTAAGACACCTGGATATAATGGTAACCACTATAGTCTCGGCTATATGGATGATTTTGGTCAGGTGATCATTCGTCGTGTTAATTGTACGATGGGTCATTGCCATATTCAGGCGGTGGAAAAGAAAATATAATTTCCACCGCCTGTTTTGCTCACTATGTGTTTATGGCTTGCACTTTATCTTACTCATATTCACATAATGGCAGTAATTGCTGATAAAGCTTTTTAAAGATAACTCGGCGAACAGCGTAATTCTGATGGCGCTGTGCATCGGGCAAATGAGTTTGTTCCAGTGGTAATGCAGGCAGTAATTCAGCTAAGGGTACATCTGGATTGAGGGCAATTTGGGCCAGCCGGGCAGCGCCGAGTGCGGGGCCGACATCACCGCCAGTCCGATATTCCAAAGTCTGGCCGCTGATATCTGCCAGCATTTGCCGCCAATAAGGGCTTCGCGCACCACCACCAATTAACGTGACTGATTTGGGCTGTAACCCACTGGCATGTAGGGCATCCATTCCATCAGCTAAAGCAAATCCTACTCCTTCCAATACCGCACGGGCTAAATCTGCCCGGCCATGTTGGTGGGTAAATCCCCAAAAAGCCCCTTTTGCATTAGGGTTGTTATGGGGGGTTCGCTCGCCGGAAAGGTAGGGCAGGAACCACACTGGCGTGGCGGGTTGCGGTGTATTTTCCACTTCATTAATCAGCGCAGGAACACTCTCGGCACCGGTGAGTTGGCATGCCCAATCAAGGCAGGATGCGGCGCTCAGCATCACTGACATCAGGTGCCAGGTATTGGGTAAAGCATGGCAAAAACTGTGCACGGCGCTGGCCGGGTTACTCAGAAAGCCATCACTGACGGCAAAATAGACGCCAGATGTCCCGAGCGACAACATTGCCTGCCCGGTTTGATACAAGCCCACCCCGATGGCACCGGCGGCATTATCACCCCCGCCAGCCACGACCGGAACAGGGTTGATGCCCCAGCGCCGCGCAATATCGGCACTGACATGGCCGGTAATCTGGCTGCCTTCGAAGAGGGCGGGCATATGCTGGCGATTCAGGCCGCAGGCCGCTAACATCTCATCGCTCCAGTCGCGCTTTGCCACATCGAGCCACATTGTTCCGGCGGCATCGGACATATCACTGGCAAAGTCACCACTGATCAAAAAACGCAGATAATCTTTGGGTAACAGTGCCTTATCAATACGATTGAAAATATCGGGTTCATGTTCAGATAGCCATTTTAGCTTCGGTGCGGTAAAACCCGGCATCATCAGGTTGCCGGTAATCTGGCGGGATTCGGGTACCGCTTTTTCCAGCGTCAGACATTGGGCAAAACTGCGACCATCATTCCATAAAATAGCCGGGCGCAGCACCCGATGTTGTTTATCCAGTAAAGTGGCGCCGTGCATTTGGCCCGTCAGCCCCAGCGCTTTTACCTGTGTTAAATCATGGTCTGCGGCTAAAGCCTGCATAGCTTGATCAGTGGCTTGCCACCAATCAGCGGGATTTTGCTCAGACCATAAAGGGTGTGGGCGGGAGACGGATAATGCAGCACCTTGGCTGGCAATCACTTGCCCATTTTCGGCCAGGAGAATGGCTTTAACGCCGGAGGTGCCCAGATCGATGCCAAGGTACATACATACTCCTCATATTAATAGGCTATTTTATTGTGCAGAGCCTGACGGGGCGACTGTACCGATGGGCGCTCCGACGGCTCACGCCACTTGTATTTTAAATAAATAGGGACCCATTCGGTACATTTCCCCGCCTATTCGCTATTTTGAGATAAATTTTTACCTATTCGCCGCAGGTATCAGATAAATAAAAGTTATCAGCCGAAGATATAGCGGTTAACCCTATTCTCCATCAGTTCTTGATGCCCACTTTGATGCTGTGGGTTCAGATTATTTTGCTCGGCATAGGACGCTAAATCTTCCAGCGACATTTTGCCTTTTAGGATTTGTTGGCCCAAATCGCTATTCCAACCGGCATAACGTTTAGCAACCAACTGATCCAACTGACCATCCTCAATCATTTTTGCTGCAATTTTCAGTGCCAATGCCATGGTGTCCATTGCCCCGATATGGCCATAGAACAGGTCATATTTATCGGTGCTTTGACGGCGTACTTTGGCATCAAAATTCAGCCCACCAGTAGTAAAACCACCGGCTTTGAGGATTTCAAACATCACCAGCGCATTTTCTTCCACACTGTTTGGGAACTGGTCAGTATCCCAACCCAATTGCGGATCACCACGGTTAGCATCCACCGAGCCGAAAATGCCTAATGCAATCGCACTGGCAATCTCATGATGGAAAGAGTGCCCAGCCAAAGTGGCATGGTTAGCTTCAATATTAACTTTAATCTCTTTTTCTAGCCCAAACTGCTTGAGGAAGCCATAAACCGTAGCAACATCATAATCATATTGATGCTTAGTCGGTTCTTGTGGTTTTGGCTCGATCAACAATGTGCCCTGGAAGCCAATCTTGTGTTTATGTTCGACTACCATCTGCATGAAGCGGCCAATTTGCTCACGTTCTTGCCGTAAATCGGTGTTGAGCAGAGTCTCGTAACCTTCGCGTCCGCCCCACAACACATAGTTTTCGCCCCCGAGTTTTTGGGTGGCATTCATGGCGGTAAAGACTTGGGTTGCCGCCCAGCTAAACACTTCTGGATCTGGGTTAGTTGCGGCTCCGGCACCGTAGCGCGGGTGGGTGAAGCAATTTGCGGTGCCCCATAATAATTTTACGCCGCTGCTTTCTTGCTTCTCAGCTAATACATCAGTCATGACGGCAAAATTATTTAAATATTCTTTTAATGATGCGCCTTCGGGTGAAACATCCACATCGTGGAAGCAGTAATAAGGCACATTCAGTTTATGGAAGAATTCAAAAGCCACATCAGCTTTGCGTTTGGCCAGTGTGAGCGCATCGCCCGCATGCTGCCATGGTCGCTCAAAGGCATTGCTGCCAAACATATCCGCCCCGCCCCAGCAGAAGGTATGCCAGTAACAGGCAGCGAACCTGAGGTGATCGGCCATTCGTTTGTCAAGGATAATTTCATCCGGATTGTAGTGACGAAATGCCAGTGGGTTAGTGCTCTGGCTGCCTTCGTAACGCACTTGTTCTAATTTATCAAAATAAGATGACATGCAATACTCCTTGAAAGCTGACCCGCATTATCGGGCTGGTGAGCTTTTATCTTCGGAGTTGTTTGCTATTCTCTCAATTACGTTATTTCACACTTAAATTCAGAGAATTATTAATTGTGGTGTAGATCTCATAAATACCCGATTAATTATAAAAAATCTCTAATAGTCATTGTCTGGATAACATCTCTTACTGGAATTATGCATTTTGCAGGAAAGAAAACATGATCGTTATCATAAAATTAACATTAAACCAAAAAACATAATTGGTGGATGAAAATCTGTAATTGCCGATGTGCAAATAAGCGACAACAATCCCTATTGTAGTTGATGTTTACCGTTTCTCTTACCCTGCTTGCACAATAAGAAAGGTACCGAAAGATGAAATTTAAGAACATTTTACTCTCCGCATGTGCCGCACTGGTCATGTTTAGCCAGCCCGGATTTAGTAAAGAAATTAAAATCGGTATGGCGATAGACGATCTTCGTCTTGAACGTTGGCAGAAAGACCGCGATATTTTTGTTAACAAGGCTGAGTCTCTCGGTGCTAAAGTATTTGTTCAATCCGCGAATGGTAATGAAGAAACTCAAATGTCGCAGATTGAGAATATGATTAACCGTGGTGTCGATGTATTGGTTATTATTCCTTATAACGGGCAAGTATTAAGTAATGTGATCGCCGAGGCCAAAAGGGAAGGAATAAAAGTATTAGCTTATGACCGTATGATAAATAATGCGGATATAGATTTTTATATTTCCTTCGATAATGAAAAAGTGGGTGAATTACAGGCCAAAAGTCTGGTTGAACGGGTGCCACAAGGTAATTATTTCCTGATGGGAGGGTCTCCGGTAGACAATAATGCCAAGCTGTTCCGTCAGGGGCAGATGACAGTGCTTAATCCATTGATAAAAGAAGGGAAAGTAAAAATTGTCGGTGATCAGTGGGTTGATGCCTGGTTACCAGAAAATGCCTTAAAAATCATGGAAAATGCGCTAACAGCTAACAATAACAAAATTGATGCTGTCGTGGCGTCTAATGATGCCACCGCCGGCGGGGCTATTCAGGCGTTAGCAGCACAAGGTTTGGCGGGTAAAGTCGCTATTTCTGGGCAGGATGCCGATTTAGCAGCAATAAAACGTATTGTTGCGGGCACCCAAACTATGACGGTATATAAGCCAATCAGTAAATTAGCTAACGATGCTGCGGAAATTGCGGTAAGTTTGGGTAAAGGCGAAGAACCAAAAGCAAATAGTAAATTAAATAACGGTATAAAAGATGTTCCTGCTTATTTGTTAACGCCAATTCAGGTAGATAAAAATAATATCGATAGCACAATTGTCGCAGATGGCTTCCACAAGAAATCGGACATTTATTAATTATTTTTTTGTTGTTGAATATATCAGAAGTCATTGGGGTTGTAGCTAATCATGCTGCAACCCCTGGCATAAAAGATATATGGAGGAAATTATGCCCTATCTGCTAGAAATGAAAGAAATTACCAAGCAGTTCGGTGTCGTTAAGGCGGTGGATAATATCAGCCTGACATTGGAAGCCGGGCAAGTATTATCTTTATGTGGCGAAAATGGCTCTGGAAAGTCCACATTAATGAAAGTGTTATGTGGTATTTACCCCGCAGGTTCCTATCAGGGGGAAATAATTTTCTCAGGAGAAACACTTCAGGCCAAAAATATTCGTGAAACAGAACAAAAGGGCATCGCGATAATTCATCAGGAATTAGCATTGGTGAAGCAAATGTCGGTGCTGGAAAATATGTTTCTCGGCTCCGAATGGGGGCGTTTTGGCATTATGGATTACGACGCCATGTACCTGCGCTGCCAACGGATGCTGGCACAGGTCAAACTGGTGGTAGACCCCCATACTCCGGTAGGTGAATTGGGGCTTGGGCAGCAGCAATTGGTCGAAATTGCAAAAGCGTTGAACAAACAAGTTCGGCTACTGGTATTGGATGAACCGACCGCTTCGTTGACAGAAAGTGAAACGGCTATTTTGCTGGATATTATTCGTGACCTACGTAATCACGGTATTGCCTGCATTTATATCTCACACAAATTAAATGAAGTGAAAGCGATATCAGATCATATCTGTGTGATCCGCGATGGCCGCCATATCGGCACGCGTTCTGCCGCGACCATGAGCGAAGATGACATCATCGCCATGATGGTAGGTCGTGAACTTAAAGAGCTCTATCCGCACGAAGCCCACCACATTGGCGAGGAAATTCTGCGGGTAGAAAATATCTGTGCCTGGCACCCGGTAAACCGCCATATCCGGCGAGTAGATGATGTCTCTTTCTCTTTGAAACGCGGGGAGATATTAGGTGTCGCCGGGCTAGTGGGGTCTGGTCGGACAGAAACAGTGCAATGCTTGTTTGGTGTTTACCCTGGCCGCTGGCAGGGGGAGATATTTATTGATGGTAAAGCTGTGACCATCAGTAATTGTCAGCAGGCTATGAAACTCGGGATTGCCATGGTGCCAGAAGATCGTAAGAAAGACGGCATCGTACCGGTCATGGGCGTGGGGGCGAATATCACACTGGCGGCGCTTGATGACTTCACTGGCTCTTTCAGCATGCTGGATGATGCTAAAGAACAATCAACAATTGTGCAATCTCTGGCCCGGCTAAAGGTGAAAACTTCCTCTTCTGAGCTGGCTATTGCCCGACTCAGTGGGGGGAATCAGCAAAAAGCCATTCTCGCCAAATGCTTGCTTCTGAACCCACGAATTTTGATTCTCGATGAACCGACGCGCGGTATAGATATTGGTGCAAAATATGAAATTTATAAACTTATCAATCAATTAGTCCAACAGGGGATTGCGGTCATTGTGATTTCCTCTGAACTACCGGAGGTCTTGGGATTAAGTGATCGGGTGCTGGTCATGCATCAAGGACGCATCAAAGCCGATCTCATTAACCATAATCTGACGCAAGAAAAAGTCATGGAAGCCGCACTCAGGAGTGAAACTTATGTCGCAAGCTAATCAAACTGAAATAAACACCCCCGAAAATGGTGATAAAAAGCCATTATTTCGACTAAAGTCGGTCAACTTGCAAGTTTTTGTCATGTTGGCGGCTATCGCCGTGATTATGCTGTTTTTCACGTTCACCACCGAAGGGGCGTATCTCAGCGCCAGGAATATCTCGAATTTGCTACGACAAACGGCGATCACCGGCATTTTGGCCGTGGGGATGGTGTTTGTCATTATTTCGGCTGAAATCGATTTGTCTGTTGGCTCGATGATGGGGTTATTGGGCGGTGCGGCAGCTATTTTTGATGTGTGGCTCGGTTGGCCGCTCCCTCTGACTATTGTTGTCACCTTGGGATTGGGGCTGGTGCTTGGCGCATGGAATGGTTGGTGGGTTGCTTATCGCAAAGTGCCGTCATTTATTGTTACTTTGGCGGGAATGTTAGCTTTTCGCGGCATTTTAATTGGTATCACTAACGGCACGACCGTCTCACCCACCAGTAATGCCATGTCGCAGATTGGCCAAAGTTATCTACCAAACGGCCTTGGTTTTGGCATTGGCGCAATTGGCCTGATGTTATTTGTTGCCTGGCAGTGGCGTCGACGCAACCATCGCATCCGGCTGGGGTTACCGGTTGCCGCGCCGCAAGGTGATGTTACTCGTCAAACTATTACCGCAGTTATTGTTCTTGGTGCCATATATTTACTGAATGATTATCGGGGTGTCCCTACGCCGGTACTGATTCTCACGGCACTGATGTTAGCGGGTATTTTTATGGCCACCCGCACTGCATTTGGCCGCCGGATCTATGCTATTGGCGGCAATATCGATGCCGCGCGCTTGTCTGGGGTGAATGTGGAACGCACCAAACTGGCGGTATTTGCTATCAACGGGTTGATGGTTGCCATGGCAGGTTTGATTCTCAGCTCACGTCTGGGAGCAGGCTCACCTTCAGCCGGTAATATTGCCGAACTGGACGCGATTGCTGCTTGTGTCATTGGGGGCACCAGCCTGGCGGGCGGGATAGGGAGTGTGGCGGGTGCCGTCATGGGGGCATTTATCATGGCTTCCCTCGACAATGGGATGAGCATGCTAGATGTGCCGACATTCTGGCAGTACATTGTCAAAGGGGCAATTTTGCTGCTGGCAGTGTGGATGGATTCCGCCACTAAACGCCGAGTATGATCCCATCTTCAAAAAGAGATCAATGCCATACTGCATTGATCTCTTTATCTGTTACTCCCCCTACCTATTTCAGGAGTCATCCCCATGTTTGAGAAACGCTACCGGATAACCTTGTTATTTAATGCTAACAAAGTATACGACCGGCAAGTGGTGGAAGGTGTCGGTGAGTATTTGCAGGCCTCACAGTGTGACTGGGATATTTTTATTGAAGAGGATTTTCGCTGCCGTATTGAGAATATCAGGGATTGGCTAGGCGACGGTGTTATTGCCGATTTTGATGATCGACAGATAGAGCAATTGCTGGCGAATGTGGATGTTCCGATTATTGGCGTGGGGGGGTCTTATCATCAGCCAGAGGATTATCCGCCAGTCGATTATATTGCAACGGATAACTCGGCTCTGGTTGAGGCGGCTTTCATGCATTTGAAAGAGAAGGGTTTAAACCGTTTTGCTTTTTATGGTTTGCCGGCCAGTAGTGATAAACGCTGGGCGCAGGAGCGGGAATATGCTTTCCGGCGATTAGTGGCGGCAGAGCAATATCAAGGGGTGGTCTATCAGGGGATGGCAACTGCGCCCGCCAACTGGCAATACACGCAAAATAGGCTGGCGGACTGGGTGCAAACTCTGCCACATCAGACGGGAATTATTGCGGTCACTGACGCGCGAGCGCGGCATTTATTGCAAGTGTGCGAGCATCTGGATATTGCAGTGCCGGAGAAATTGAGTGTGATTGGTATTGATAATGAAGAACTCACTCGCTATTTATCGCGAGTGGCGCTTTCTTCGGTGGTGCAGGGGACGCGGCAGATGGGCTATCGTGCGGCTAAGTTATTGCATCAGCGTCTTAACCAGCGCCAGAAACAACAAGAAGCCCCGCCATTGCAGCGTATTTTGGTGCCACCGGTGAAAGTAGTGGCGCGACGCTCGACGGATTTTCGCTCATTGCGTGATCCGGCTGTGATTCAGGCGATGCATTATATCCGTCATCATGCCTGCAAGGGGATTAAAGTGGAGCAGGTACTGGATGCGGTCGGGATGTCACGCTCAAATCTGGAAAAACGCTTCAAAGATGATATTGGGCAGACTATTCATGGGGTTATTCATGAGGAGAAGCTCGATCGGGCGCGCAATTTGTTGTCTGCAACTTCATTACCCATCAATGAAATCTCTCAAATGTGTGGTTATCCATCGCTGCAATATTTCTATTCGGTCTTCAAAAAAGGCTATTCAATCACCCCAAAAGAGCATCGTGATAAATATGGTGAAGTCAGCTATTAGCTATTGTTGAACCGCAGATGATGACTTTAGATTCCGCCTGGCGAGTGAATTTATTCACTGCGCCTATTGAATGAATAGCGCCATATAATAAACACGCTATAATCACCGCCTTACACTCATCTCTTCTCTGGAAGATCATCGTCCCCGGTGGGGCGGCTGGACTTCAAATCCAGATGGGGCCGCCAGCGGTCCTTGGCAGGTTCGACTCCTGTGATCTTCCGCCAACGGTTTGATTTTCTGCAGTTTATTGGTTTCTACCTTGTGATGTGGGCATAAAAAAACAGCCATTTTTTTGGTTTGGAGCACTTCAGCCAGTTAACGGGTTGGAAGAGATAATCACGTCAGATATATTCATCTTATAATCAGATTTTAGCTGAGTGCGCAGTAACCCTGGCGAAGGACAGCAGTCATATCAGTCATCAAATTTATAGGAAAAAAAATGAGTGGTAATAAGTTCTTAGTATTTATTTTTATGATCATATTTCTAGTTTGGTTATCGGCATATCCACTATCACGATATATTTCTAGTTCTGCTTTTATGGAGCCGACCACCTCTATATACAATGCCATCAATGTACTCTTTACTGCTCTGGCTTTTACGGGCGTTATTATTACTTTTCATTTTCAATCATTGGAAACCGAGCGAGCCAGTAAAGAATTAGTTGAACGTTCGATTTTTGAGCTATTTTTGGCTTTTACCTCGGATTCGTTCCAAAAAGTGAAGGATGACGCTTTTTTAAGTCCACTGGTCGCCGTAAAAGATAAGGAATACGCGGTCTATATTGCCAGTAGGCTTTTCCCTATAGAACGCAAAAATTTTCCAGAGTCCGCTCTCTTAATTTATCAAACATTGCGCCCCGAGCTTAAAGATAAAAGTCCTCATGATATGATGGACATTGAACGCAGTACTCGCCTTCATCTAGATAATATCCTTAACTTTTTTTCTATGCTGTCGCATCGTCAAACTGCGGCATCGGTGATAAAACATGTGGACTTTGCATATGACTGGTGGCGTCCAACATTATGGATCATTGCGCAGTTACAAAAAGAGATAAAAGACGGTTCAAAAGAAATCTCTAATTATTGTCGCAATCCGATGTTGCACATAACTCTCGAGAAACTTGACAAAATTTATGGATATCCGCTGATAGAACCCGGTGAGAGTGTTTATCTGTATTTGCAGGAGCATCCGTGGTTACAAGAGCAGCATATTGATCCTGCTTTTTTTAAGGCGGCCTAGTTCACGAATTTACATTTATTTAGAAAAATTCTGAGCTGATTTTAGATAACTGCTGATGACTACTCTCTCTTATTGGTTGCTAGTGTCAGCCCATTAACGCCTTTGTATGGTTATATGTGAATAGCATTGATACCTGAGTCCTTGTTTATAGGTGATTTATACTCATCTAAATCAATAAATCACCATAAAAACTCCAATAGTACTGATAATAAAGACATGTACTTAAAAACAGTATTGACATCTGATATAGAACACGTAAATTGGAATTCAACACCGGTGCAATGAGTAACGAACGTTTTATTTAGCCGGTGTCCATGTAGCAGATTTAAAATAATGCGATAAAGGTCACGAAATATTTTTTTATGTGAGATTCGTTATGAGTTTAGTTATAATTTACTCATGCGATGATGCTTTAAGGTCACGCAGTAAATCTTCATAATCGCATTTTGTGGACGATACGCGATGAGTTAAGGCTTTGTTGTTAATAGTAATATTCGCGATTTGTGTACTTCAGTATGATATCGAGAATATCGCGAAGAAAGTAAAGCCACGTAACAAAGAGTATATATCGCGAGGGTGATGTACTAATTTAGTCAGTCTTATCAAAAGCATGGCTAAATGTCATAAACTGGGAATGTTACCATTCAGTTAATATATTGGAGGGCAGAGTTAGTTCTAAACGAAAATATTCCTGTAAAACATGTACATCTTTATAAACAGTACCAAGATAAGTATCACGTTATTAAGTTGATTAATGTTTAATTTTAAATGTGTAGTACCTTAAAAGCCCTGACTAGTACAGTCGGGGCTTTTATCATTTTGGGCTATACCGCAGTTATATCGAATAGAAACAGGAGGATGTATGGAGGTCAGGTTAGCGTCACCTGATGAAGCAGAGCAGCTATGGTTGGTAAGGAATAAGGCCATCAGGCATGGGTGTCGAAATGTATATGCTGAAAATATATTGATAGCGTGGACTCCGGATCAGATGCCCGAAGGATATCCCAAGGCTGTGGCGCATAATCCATTTTTTGTTATTGATGATCCAGTTAGTCAACTTGCTGTTTCAACTGGATTTTTAGATCTTTCATCAGGTTGCGTCGAAGCTATTTTCACATTACCTGAATTTGAAGGCCAGGGTATGGCATCTCGTATTTTAGAGGCGATCAAGCATGAAGCCAAACAACGAGGCTTCACAAAGTTGACCCTTGCCTCAACACCTAATGCATCGGCATTTTATGAAAAGCAGGGTTTTACTTTACTCGGTGAAAGTCTTTATCCATCACAGTTGGCGCAAACCAATCTTAGATGTATGGACATGATCTGCTATTTATAGGTCTCAGAGTTGGCTTTGTTCTGATAAAAAAATATTTATTTATTAGTGAAGCCACCAGACAAGAATGAATCCTGATGGTGGCATTAGCAGATTAAAAACAATGACTTTTCTTACAATTATAATGTATTAGTTGCCAGAGCTTTCGCCTGGCTGTTACTTTTTGTATGCAGTTTTGTCCAGAATAGTCCGTATAATCCAATGACAACAAAGCATCCCAATGGCATAACAAAGCCCAGCGCCATTGAATAAGCGTCAGCAATACCGCCCATTAGCATTGGCATGACGGCTCCACCCACAATTGACATAACAATATAGGAGGATGCTTTTTTAGTTTGTTCGCCCAAGCCGAAAATCCCCAATGCAAAGATGGTTGGGAACATAATTGACATGAAATAGAAGCTCGACACCAGAGAGATTACTGCCAGCCAACCTTCCGTGAACATAATAATCACCATCAGCACACAGTCGATTGCGGCGAAAATCCATAACAGTTTGTGAGCTGAAATTTTACTCAATAATAATCCGCCAGTGAATCGACCAATCATAAATAGCCCAAAGCCACCGAAAGCTAATAATTGTGAGGCCCCACGCTCAGTAAATTTCCAACCATCAAGGGATAGCCAGCTCCAACTGGTTGGGAAGAATGCGGCGACTGTTTGGCTGAATAATGGGGAATGGTCGACCACGTAATTGATAAAGAAACTAAATACGCCTGTTTGCCCCGCGACATATAAGAATTGAGCAACAATGGCTAATACAAAGTGGGGCCGCTGCCATAAAGAGGGGGTGTTCTGAGCCCCCCCTTCTTGAGGCATATCTGACTCAGGTGTGATATCAGGAATTTTTGTGAAGAAAAAGACCAATGCCAGTATCGCAACTGCCAAACCAATGCCCATATAGGGAATAAATAAAGCATCATTACTGGTGTTGACATCGCCGGTGGCTGACAAAATAAAATGCCCTCCGATCAGTGGTCCAAATATCAAACCAATACCGGTGCAGGATTGTGATAAATTAAGGCGTGCAGCCCCTTGTGCCGGAGAACCCATTACTGTGGCAAAGGGATTTGCAATCGTCTCAATGCAGGTTAAACCGGTCGCCAGAATAAACAACCCGACTAAAAAGGCCCAATATTCCCCGATACTAGCAGCAGAAATAAACCAGAATGCACCAAGTGCAATTAATGCCAGGCCAATAAAAATTCCGCCTTTATATCCATAACGCCGTGCCAATATCCCAGCAGGGATCGCCATGACGAAATAACCAATATAGTTGGCAAATTGCACTAATGCGGACTCGGCTTTAGAAACTTGCAACGTATTTTGAAAATGTTTATTAAGAATATCAATTAACCCAGTACTAAAGCCCAATACTAAAAAGAGACAGGTAAGTAAGAAGAATGTAAACCCGTGGTTTTTGCCATCAGGTGTGGTGAACATATTTTTTATGCTCATAATATTACCCCATAATTTTGTTTTCAGGTAAAAGGAACCCTACCCATTGAAGGGCATATCTTTTACCTGTGAGAGGGTGAATAATTACATCAGTTTATTGACTTCATCTGCTGTTGGTGGATTTGCGCCTTTATTACAGCAATTTAGCGCAGCAGCGATACTGCCAGTTAGTAGCGCTTGAGACAGCATATTACTATCCAGTTTCGCCAGCGTTTTGCCTACAATTCCATTAACTATTACTGATAACAATCCGGCGGTAAATGTATCTCCAGCACCGATGGTATCAGCCACCTCAACCTCTGTAACGGACTGATATTTATCTAATTCTGGAGTATGTATCCATGCACCATCACTGCCACTGGTAATAGCGACCATCAAAATGCCTTTGGCAAACATCCGTTTGACAAAATGCTCAACTGTTTCATCAGGAGCTAGCCATTGAAGATCAGATAAACTGAGCCGCAGTAATTGTATTTGATCTGTAATGCGATTAAATCGGTCAAGGTAAATTTGGCGGTCATTAATTAAACTTTGGCGAATATTAGGATCAAAAGAAATAAAACCATTCAGTTGTGTTAAATAGTTCTCCCACGTTGTGCCGCAGGGTTCTTGCATTAAAGAAATCGATCCAAAGTGATGCAATGTTGCCTCAATCGGTACGGGTAGATCTTCGGGTTGAATAATGACATCAGCAGCCTGACGAGAATAAAATGCATATTCGGGTTCAGTATCAGGATGGGTTAATACAAAGGCTAATGTTGAAGGCGCCTCGCTACGACTAATTGCGGCCGTTCCCACATGATTTAGCTGTAAATGTTGTAATAATATATTGCCGAACATATCGGTGCTTAATTGTGTGCAGTAATCGACTTGTGTGCCTAAGCGGCCAAGCGCTATCGCCACGTTATACGGTGAGCCGCCAGGGTGGGGAATAAAAGCCTGACCGTCATGAGTAAAATCGATCAAACTCTCGCCATAACAAATAATCCTTTTCATTTCCCCTCCTGATATTCAGGTTGGCTAATGGGATAAGGCCCGAGATCGACCACTTCGATATCGGGGCCAGAGTCTTTACCCGACAACAACATGTAAGTTGCGGGCTTTTCCAGTGCAAAAGGGGCGAAATGCCAAGTATCACGGTAAAGAATTAATCCGAATGACCCATCCATATGCACAGCAACAAGCTTGTGTGGATCAAGCTCACCCGGGGCACCAAGCACCATTACGCTATTTCCCTTTAAGGGAATAAAAGCTTCTTCCATCAAGTGGTGCCGCTCTATCTGCTCCATTAATAATGGGCGCGGATAACAGATTAGATAACTGGCGACAGGATGTTCATTGAAGTCATTGGCGTCACAAATATTGTGATAGCAATCAATATCCCCCCTTGCTAGGGTTGGCGGTGTTGTCGGCTGGCCGACTAATCGAGCAAAAGGAGCAAGGTTTTTTGCCGTTGGCTCAATTAGCGGGATGGTGTGTAAGGTCAAAGTCATCATTTAATTCCCTGGTATTGGTCTAAAAATCAAAAAGTCAGTTTTAATAAGGCCGAGCTGTTGAAGCCCTTATAATTAGTTGTGGATCAAAGCGTTCGGAAAGAGCACTGCCGCTGATATTGCCCCGCAGGCGTTCTATTAATAGCTCTGCTGCATGTTTCCCCATGTCATAAACCGGTTGGCGGATAGTGGTAAGGGGGCATGGGAAGAAGCTGGCCCAATCTGGGTCGTCGAAGGCAACAACTGAGACTTCATCGGGCATTCTTATATTGCGTTGGTAAATGGCATGCACGACACCTGCGGCAATATCATTGTTAGCCGCAATAATTGCCGTCGGGCGCTGTGCTACTGGCTTGGACATCAGGAGATGTATCTGCTCACAAGCATCGGCGAACAGTGATGTTGTGGCTGGGATTTCAATCACATCGGTATTGCTCTCTTCAGGGCAAACCTGACGAAAACCGGCCAGGCGCTCAGCAAAAGTGATGGTTTGTGTGCTACCACCAATATAGGCGATGCGTGAATGTTTTAGCTCCAGCAGATGGCGTGCCGCCATTTCCACTCCGAGAATATTATTCAGCAATACACTGTCGCTGCCGACATGGCCTGAGATGCGGTCTATTTCGACCACGGGAATATTGGTAAAACGCTGTAAGTTATCGCGTGTGTTATGTGTTGGGGTGATGATTAGCCCTTGCAGCATATGGCTGCGTAGCTGTGTCATCAGCTGTTCTTCCCGTAGCGAATCTTCATCAGTGCTACCAACAATCAGGGTATAACCTGCTTTATAAGCAACATCTTGCACTGCTTTGACAATCGTGGCGTGGAAGGTATTGAGAATATCAGACACCACCAAGCCAATAACTTGTGATCCTCCTTGCCGAAGATTACGCGCAAAGATATTGGCTTCATAACCCAGTTCGTCGATAGCTTTCATTACCCGTTCACGGGTTGCTGCTGCGACTTTTTCAGGTCGTGTCAGTGTGCGCGACACCGTTGAAGCTGAAAGACCGGTTTTCTTTGCGATATCAATTATATTGGCCATGCATTACCTTAATGACAACGTTTGCATAAATGATTAAAAAAATAATCTCATACAAAACAAATTTATAGATATAAATAGCAAACTTGTTATTCAAACAAATGACAACGTTTGCATATCATAATATTCAAATAATAGTTCAGGCGAACAAATAATAATCAGCAGTTGATCACATTTATGCAACGAAGATAAATATTAGGTCGGGTTGGCGTGACAGGCATTTTCCATGTCGCAATGTAAAATCCGTGTGAAATATATGTGACTTCGTGCGCAAAAACAGACCAATTTTATGCTGGTTTCACCGGTAAAATCACGTCGAAAATCCTCCCCCTTTGCCTTGACGTGGAGTGGGGATACCTATAACCAACTAATTTTAAACATTATTAACATCACTCATTTTGGGATGCGTGTTGACCTATTGCCGTTTTTCTGGTGCTTGATTGTACTTGTCTATACGAGTATATGTTAATAAATATTCAAACTAAGTAATGTCGTTGATACCTGAAAAACTGGTTGAAGGAAATTGCCGTGACTGCCCAAAATAGATTCCGTGATACTGAGATTCGAGCTTCGCGTGGCACAAAACTGACTGCTAAAAGTTGGATGACCGAAGCGCCACTGCGTATGTTAATGAATAATCTTGATCCTGAAGTGGCTGAAAATCCTAAAGAATTAGTAGTTTATGGTGGCATTGGCCGTGCGGCCCGTAACTGGGAATGTTATGACAAAATTGTCGAAAGCCTTACTCAACTGAACGATGATGAAACCTTACTGATTCAGTCTGGCAAGCCTGTTGGGGTCTTTAAAACCCACAGTCATGCACCTCGTGTATTGATTGCTAACTCTAATTTAGTTCCACACTGGGCTAATTGGGAACATTTTAACGAGTTGGACGCCAAAGGGTTGGCCATGTACGGCCAGATGACGGCGGGCAGTTGGATCTACATTGGTAGTCAGGGCATTGTACAGGGTACCTATGAAACCTTCGTCGAGGCGGGCCGTCAGCACTTTGGCGGTAGCTTGAAAGGGCGCTGGGTATTAACTGCTGGGCTGGGCGGCATGGGTGGTGCACAGCCGCTGGCCGCAACCCTGGCCGGAGCTTGTTCTTTGAATATTGAGTGTCAGCAAAGCCGTATCGATTTCCGCCTCAAAACCCGCTATGTCGATGAACAAGCAGTAGGTCTTGATGATGCATTGGAGCGCATCAAAAAATACACTTCTGCTGGCAAAGCTGTTTCTATCGCATTATGTGGTAATGCCGCCGAAATTTTACCTAAATTGGTACGCCGTGGGGTTCGCCCCGACATGGTGACCGACCAAACCAGTGCTCATGACCCATTGAATGGTTATTTGCCGGTTGGCTGGAGCTGGGAAGAGTATCGTCAACGTGCTCAAAGCGAGCCTGCACTGGTGGTGAATGCTGCTAAAACCTCAATGGCAGAACATGTTGAAGCAATGCTGGCTTTCCACCGCTTGGGCATCCCGACCTTTGATTACGGCAATAATATTCGTCAGATGGCACAAGATATGGGTGTTACCCATGCATTTGATTTCCCTGGGTTTGTTCCTGCTTATATCCGCCCATTATTCTGCCGTGGTGTCGGCCCATTCCGCTGGGCGGCGCTTTCCGGTAATGCCGACGATATTTATAAGACGGATGCTAAGGTTAAAGAACTTATTCCGGATGATGAGCATTTGCATCACTGGCTGGATATGGCCCGTGAACGTATCAGCTTCCAAGGGCTACCTGCTCGAATCTGCTGGGTTGGTTTAGGCCAGCGAGCTAAATTAGGCTTAGCTTTTAATGAGATGGTACGCACAGGTGAGCTGTCAGCGCCGATTGTGATTGGTCGCGATCATCTTGATTCCGGTTCAGTCGCCAGCCCTAACCGAGAAACCGAAGCGATGCAGGATGGATCTGACGCTGTCTCTGACTGGCCGCTACTCAATGCATTGTTGAATACCGCCAGTGGCGCGACTTGGGTATCACTGCATCATGGTGGGGGGGTTGGAATGGGCTTCTCGCAACATTCAGGCATGGTGGTGGTATGTGATGGTAGCGATGACGCGGCCGAACGTATCGCCCGAGTATTACATAATGATCCCGCCACTGGTGTCATGCGCCATGCAGATGCAGGTTATGACATCGCGATTAATTGTGCACAAGAGCAGGGGCTTAACCTGCCAATGATTGCCGCAACTCAAGGGAAAAAAGCATGAAAACAACAATGATACTGCGCCCCGGCCAGATGACTCTGGCTGATTTGCGACATATCTATCAGCACCCCGTACAAATAGATTTGGATAAAAGTGCTCATGTATCTATTCAGCAAAGTGTGGATTGCGTGCAAGCCATATTGGCAGAGAAACGTACAGCGTATGGTATCAATACGGGATTTGGTCTGTTGGCCTCCACGCGTATTGCGACAAAAGATTTGGAAAACCTACAGCGCTCGATTGTTCTTTCCCATGCGGCAGGTGTCGGGGAGCCTAATGACGATGCCATTGTACGCCTGATTATGGTGTTGAAAATCAATAGCTTGGCTCGTGGTTTCTCCGGTATCAGACTTAAAGTGATTCAGGCATTGATAACATTAGTTAATGCAGAAGTTTATCCGCATATTCCACTAAAAGGCTCAGTGGGTGCTTCTGGTGATTTGGCTCCGTTGGCACACATGAGTTTGCTGCTGCTTGGTGAAGGTAAAGCACGATATCAGGGAGAATGGTTGGATGCTCATGCAGCACTGGCTAAAGCTGGTTTACAGCCGCTAACGTTGGCGGCAAAAGAAGGGTTGGCACTCCTTAATGGTACTCAGGTTTCCACTGCTTATGCTTTGCGTGGCTTGTTTGAAGCGGAAGACCTTTATGCCGCAGCGTCTGTCTTTGGCAGCCTTACGGTTGAAGCGGCATTAGGTTCTCGTAGCCCATTTGATGCTCGTATTCATGCCGTTAGAGGCCAGCGTGGGCAAATTGATGCCGCCAGCACTTATCGTCATTTGCTTGGTGAACGTAGCGAAGTCTCTGAATCTCACCGTAATTGCGACAAAGTTCAAGACCCATACTCTTTGCGTTGTCAGCCACAGGTCATGGGGGCTTGTCTGACCCAAATGCGCCAGGCTGCAGAGGTTCTGGCGATTGAATCTAATGCTGTGTCAGATAACCCATTGGTATTTGCAGAGCAAGGCGATGTATTGTCTGGCGGTAACTTCCATGCCGAACCGGTCGCAATGGCGGCAGATAACCTGGCGCTGGCGCTGGCGGAAATCGGCTCGTTATCAGAACGTCGTATTTCGCTCTTAATGGATAAGCATATGTCGCAGCTGCCACCATTTCTGGTGGAGAACGGCGGCGTAAACTCGGGCTTTATGATTGCGCAGGTGACGGCGGCAGCACTCACCAGTGAAAATAAAGGGCTGGCATTCCCCTCCAGTGTCGATAGCATCCCAACTTCAGCGAATCAGGAAGACCATGTTTCCATGGCCCCCCGTGCAGGCAAGCGCCTATGGGAGATGGCTGAAAACGTGCGCGGTATTCTGGCCGTTGAGTGGTTGGCAGCATGTCAGGGGTTGGATTTACGAAAGGGTCTAAAGACATCAGAGACTCTGGAACCTGCACGCCTACTACTGCGCAAGCATGTGGCCTACTACGAAAAAGACCGTTTCTTTGCCCCCGATATTGAAGCCGCAAGCCAGCTCATTGCTCTGCGTCATATGAATGAACTGATGCCCCCGCATCTATTACCCAGCCTTTAATAACGAATAATAAGCAGTCAAAAACATTGACCTATAGGTGATCCCGGTACTCGGGATCACCCTCTCTGAACCCCTGCCTGTAAGGGCATAAATCTTGCGAGAATGTACCATGAAGAATGATTCATCCACGCTCAAACGCGGCCTGAGTGCCCGACATATCCGGTTCATGGCGTTAGGTTCTGCCATTGGTACCGGCTTATTTTACGGCTCTGCCGAGGCCATCCGTCTGGCTGGGCCTGCAGTATTACTCGCTTATCTGGTTGGGGGTGCCGCCGTATTCATGGTGATGCGCGCACTTGGCGAGATGGCTGTACATGATCCGGTTGCGGGCTCATTTGGCCACTACGCCAGCCGTTATCTTGGCCCATTGGCGGGTTTTCTCACCGGTTGGACCTATACCTTTGAGATGATCATTGTGGCGCTGGCTGATGTCACGGCATTCGGTATCTATATGGGACTATGGTTCCCGGATGCACCGCAGTGGGTTTGGGTGCTGAGTATTATTTTCTTTATTGGCGCGCTAAATCTGTGTTCGGTCAAAGTGTTTGGTGAAATGGAGTTTTGGCTATCACTGCTAAAAGTAACTGCGATTATTGCCATGATTGCCGCAGGGCTAGGTATTATGATGTTCGGCTTCGGTGCCGGTCATGAGAGTACTGGGGTCAGTAATTTATGGTCTCATCAAGGGTTTATGCCAAACGGTATTACAGGTGTCATTGCTTCATTTGCTGTGGTGATGTTTGCTTTTGGTGGTATTGAAATCATCGGGGTGACTGCCAGTGAGGCAAAAGATCCGGAAAAAGTATTACCACGTGCCATCAATACTGTTCCTGTACGTATTCTACTGTTCTATGTTCTGACCTTATTTGTTTTGATGGCTATTTATCCGTGGAATAGCATTGGGCAAAATGGCAGTCCTTTTGTGGAAATCTTTAGCAGTTTAGGGATCAGTTCTGCCGCAAATATTCTGAATCTGGTGGTGATCACCGCGGCGATTTCGGCAATCAATAGTGATATTTACGGTGCTGGTCGCATGATGTATGGCTTGGCACAAGAGGGGCTGGCACCTAAATGCTTTAGTCGCTTGACCCGTAATGGCGTACCATGGATGACTATTTTAGTGATGGCAATCGCATTGTTATTGGGTGTGGTGTTGAATTACCTGATTCCGAAAAATGTATTCCTGATTATTGCCTCGATTGCGACCTTCGCGACAGTCTGGGTGTGGCTAATGATCCTTATCTCGCAAGTCGCGATGCGCCGCTCAATGAGCAAAGAAAATGTTGCCCGCCTTGCTTTCCCAGTACCTTTCTGGCCGGTGGCACCCATTCTTACTATCTTCTTTATGGCTTTCATTATTGCAGTTTTGGGGTATTTCCCTGATACCCGCATTGCCATGTATGTTGGCCTGGCTTGGGTGATATTAATGACACTGGCCTGGTGGGTTTGGGTACGTAAAACGCCAGCTCATGTTATTGCTGAGCGGGTAGAAAATAGCGAGGCGTAACCACGATAGCCCTAAATCAGGTTACTGATAACGATATCTTTGACCTGATTTATTTTGACGTAAGGGGTTGTGTTGGGGCATTGAGTACCAGTTTTTGGTGTAACTCCAGCGCCATACTCTCAAGGCGAGTGGTTAATTGATTGGTCAGGGTCGTTAACTCGGTATTCTGTCGTAGTAATTCCAGCATTATCTCCGAATTTTGGGCGGCTATTTTTTGTCGCTCTTCGTTGGCGATAGCTAAGGCTTCACGGTGTTGCGCATCGGCATCTGCATTGGCTTTATCACGCTCTGCCTGACGAGTTTGCGCCAGTAAAATAAGTGGTGCGGCATAAGCGGCCTGCAAACTGAAAGCCAAATTCAGCAGAATGAAGGGATAAACATCAAACTTGACCACGCCTATCACATTTAGCCCAATCCAAACTACGACAATCAGAGTTTGTGCTCCGAGGAAAATTGGTGTGCCAAAAAAGCGCGCAAAGGCTTCTGCTTTCAGTGCAAACCAACCATTACCAAAAGGATTAGACAAGTGCTCATGAGGCCGATGGAAACGAAGATAATCAGTTTTTCGCTGGTGGGCAGATTGCTGTTCAATGGCGGGTTCAGTCGTTTTCATGGAATGTCATCCTGCAAGTAAGCGGCTCTGCATGAAATAACCGCGATATAGTTAAACCGGATTATTTAATACTATAGTGAAATGAGATGGGTAACAGAGGAATTAAGCTATTAAAGGTTGTTTCTTTGACAGCAATAACTGGATGCTGATTTTTATTAAGATCGCACTATATACCAAGTGAATACTTTGCGTTTAAAGTAACGGCATGACCAGATGGTGATAAAGTGACCTTAATGATGAAAATTATATATCTACGGAGTAATTGCCCATGCCAGCTCTAGCCATTAAGCGGTGGATTAAACGGATTGTACTGGTCTTGGTGGTCATGTCTGTCACCATATTGGCGATAAGAATTTATGACACACAACGTGGCCCGAAGCTTGAGCTTTGGCACACGTTTGTGCCTCATGACATGCGTGCCGCCGAGATTGATAAAGCCAATTGGGCTGATTACATCAAAGCTGAAAACAAGATTTTCGATGAAGTTCGCATTAATGTTACCGAGAAATTGGAACCAAAAACCCAAGTTCCATTAAACCGCTATTATTCTGGTAGCTCGATTTATCCACCTCATTTTAAGAATGACTGGAATCGTTCTTATATTTTACAACCCGATGGCAAGCCTAAAGGTGCCGTCGTATTACTGCATGGACTGACTGACACCCCTTATAGTTTGCGTCATATTGCAGAGAATTATCGTCAACGTGGGTATGTCGCCATTGGTATTCGTTTACCTGCGCATGGCACTGTACCCGGGGCGTTGACTGATGTTGAGTGGCAGGACTGGTTAGCGGCGACTCGCCTTGCTGTCCGTGAAGCCAAAGTACTGAGCGGCCCTGATTTGCCATTGCATGTTGTGGGCTTCTCTAACGGGGGGGCATTGGCAATGAAATATACGCTAGACTCCCTGGATGACCCGAAACTGGCAAAACCAGAACGCGTTATTTTGATATCCCCAATGATTGGGGTAACAAGCTTCGCGCGATTTGCGGGTGTGGCAGGTTGGCCTGCTATCTTCCCGGCCTTTGCCAAAGCGGCTTGGTTAGGAATTGTGCCAGAATTTAATCCGTTCAAGTACAACTCATTCCCGGTTAATGCTGCTCGCCAGTCTTATTTACTGACGTCAGTGCTACAGCAGCAAATTGCGCGTGATGCTCGAAACAATAAGATGGCGGAGTTACCGCCAATTTTGACCTTCCAGTCATTAATGGATTCAACGGTCAGCACCCGTGCTGTTGTCACGGCTCTTTATAATCACCTGCCTAAGAATGGCAGTGAAGTGGTGCTGTTCGACTTGAACCGCGCTGCAAGTTTTGGTCCATTATTAAGAACATCTTCTTATACGGCTTTGGCTCGCTTATTACCGCCACCCCCGCGTAATTATAGCGTAACCATTATTACCAACGTTTCGCCGCAAAGTAATGAAACGGTGGCATTAACCACATTGGCAGGCCAAACCGACGAGACTTCAGCCCCGACTGGGCTGATTTATCCGCCGGATATCTTCTCGTTATCTCATGTGGCATTACCCTTCCCAATGAGTGACTCACTCTATGGCCGCTACCCAGAACCGCGTGACCAATACGGTATCAGCCTGGGGACGTTCGCCGCACGTGGTGAGCGAGCGGTCTTAGTGGTTGGGCTGGATTCACTGATGCGTATCTCATCGAATCCGTTCTATCCCTATATGTTGCAACGCATTGACGACAAAATAGACGCTCCGGCTAAATGATTGTTTTTATGATTGACGTTTTTTCTAAATGATAACGCTGCTAAAGCCCCAAGATTGGGGGCTTTTTCATAATGAGTGCCATACTTTCAAATCGTACATGCTCTTCATATTTATTGACCCTGAAAGGAAAGCACTATGTCTATCGAAAAAGTGGTATATCGTGCCAAAGCTAAAGCGACCGGTGGCCGTGACGGCCGGGCAACATCCTCAGATGGTGTATTGGATGTGAAGTTGGGCGTCCCTAAAGAGATGGGCGGCGCAGGTGGGGCCGTGACAAATCCGGAGCAGTTGTTTGCGGCGGGTTACTCTGCCTGCTTCCTTGGGGCACTAAAATTTGTGGCATCAAAAGAAAAGGTGAAAATACCCGATGACGCCAGTATCGAAGGAACAGTCGGTATTGGTGCTATTCCAACGGGATTCGGCATTGAGGTACAACTGGATATTAGTTTGCCGGGTATCGAGCGCAGTGTGGCAGAAGATTTAGTGAAAAAGGCCCATGTTGTCTGCCCATACTCCAATGCAACCCGTGGCAATATTGATGTCACGTTGAATATCAAATAATTCAATCTCCGCACGCAAAAGCCCATAAAAATTATTTTATGGGCATATACTCTTCGTCATAATATTTGCCTAATAAATAAGCTGGCATATCCTTACCGGACTATGCGCCAGTTCCCAGACTGAATAGCCAGGATTAGTTAGGATAATTCTTGTAACTGAAATCAATAGCGTGCTTATTGGCTTTACACTGAACCTGAGGAGGGGTTCACTGTCTGATTGATTCAAGCCGCAAATAGTGTCTCTGGAGACCTTGCGTTATATGGACAGAGTTAAATCTTTATCGCAGCAAAGTATTTCTTTGTTGTTGGCAGTTTATATTGGTATTTTCCTGAATATCTCTGTCTTTTATCGTCGTTTTGACACCTTTAGCCAAGGCATTCAAGGCATAAAAGTGGTGTCTGCTATCATCGAAGTGATGGCGATTATTCTGTTTACCTTTTTTGTTATGCGCATCATTTCCCTCGGTGGCCGATGGTTTTATCGCGTAGTCGCAACCCTTCTGGTACTCATTTCTGTTGCAGCCAGTTATTACATGACGTTTTTCAATGTGGTGATTGGTTACGGCATTGTCATATCCGTTTTGACCACGGATACTGATCTGTCCAAAGAGGTTATCGGACTCCATTTTATCATTTGGATGGGGGTCGTCAGCGCACTGCCGCTGCTGCTTATCTGGAAAAATAGTTTACGGTTCACTCTACTAGAGCAATTTTTGACTCCAGGGCAGCGTATCAAGCCAATCTTACTGATGGTGGCTGTGGTCGCCTTGGTTTGGTTACCCATTCGCTATCTGGATAAAGTCCAGCATGCGGATGAACAACTGAAAACCGTGGATTTACCCAGTTATGGCGGAGTAGTTGCTCACTCTTATCTACCCTCTAACTGGTTGGCAGCACTGGGTTTGTACGCTTATACACAATATGATGAGAAGTATGATGCGGCGACATTGTATGACCCCGCTGAACACCATACTTATGTCGCACCAGCCGGAATTGATGATACCTATGTTGTGTTTATTATTGGTGAAACAACCCGTTGGGACCATATGGGGTTACTGGGATATTCGCGTGATACCACTCCACGTCTCAGTAAAGAAAAGAACTTAGTTGCTTTTCGTGGCACATCTTGCGATACCTCCACCAAACTGTCATTGCGCTGCATGTTCGTGCGTGAAGGGGGTACGGAAGATAACCCGCAGCGCACACTGAAAGAGCAAAATGTGTTTGCCGTGATGAAATCCTTGGGCTTCACTTCTGAATTGTTCGCCATGCAGAGCGAGATGTGGTTCTACAATAATGCGAGCGTTGATAATTATTCGTTTCGGGAATTAATTGCTTCTGAGAAACGTAACGATGATAAGCCAGTAGATGACATGCTGCTGGTCGATGAATTGAAAGAGTCACTCGCGCGTTATCCTGTTGGTAAGCATTTAGTCATACTGCATACCAAAGGTTCACATTATCTCTATTCGCAACGTTACCCCCGTAGTTATGCTCGCTATCAGCCCGAATGCATGGGGGTTGATGATTTTTGCAGCAAACAGCAGCTGATAAATGCTTTTGATAACAGCGTGTTATATACCGATTCGTTTATTGCGAATGTCATTGATCAAATGCGTGATAAGAAAGCGCTGGTGTTCTATGCCGCCGATCACGGCGAATCTATCGATGATAATTCCCACTTCCATGGCACGCCACGTGAAATGGCGCCACCTGAGCAATTCCGTGTGCCATTGATGGTTTGGGCGTCAGATAAGTTTCTGGCCCAACCGGGGAGCCTTACGGCTTTTGAGCAACTACAGGCAGAGCAGCGTATCGGAAAAAGTCATCGTCAGGTTGAGCTGTTTGACTCTATCTTGGGGTGTTTGGGTTATACCTCGCCGGATGGCGGAATTAATGCAGAGAATAACTGGTGTCAGGCGCCAGCACGGCATATGCAGCCGGCGATCTAGTCAATTGATGCAGGGATAATCTGATATGGATTGATTTTTGACACCAGTCGCTGTGTCCCCATCATGTTACGGTATACTTCAGCTCTATTCCCCGCAGGCTGGAGTCTTCCATGACTTACCGTGTTGCCTTTATTGATGATCACGACATTGTGCGCTCAGGCTTTGCTCAATTACTTTCTCTGGAAGATGACATTCAGGTAGTGGGGGAATTTAGCTCAGCAAAAGCTGCCCGCATGGGATTACCGAGCTTACAGGCGAATATCTGTATTTGTGATATTTCCATGCCTGATGAGAGCGGATTGGATTTACTGAAAGATCTCCCTTCTGGCATGGGGGTTATTATGCTTTCGATGCATGACAGCCCGGCGTTAGTTGAGATGGCGCTTGAGCGCGGCGCGCGGGGATTCCTTTCAAAACGGTGCAAACCCGAAGACTTGGTTAATGCGGTCCGGACGGTGGGCAGTGGTGGCGTTTATCTCATGCCTGAAATTGCCCAAAAATTGGCGCGTGTCGCTGTCGACCCCTTAACCCGTCGCGAGCGGGAAGTGGCGGTGTTGTTGGCGCAAGGGATGGAAGTGCGTGATATTGCGGAGTCACTCGCACTGTCACCGAAAACTGTCCATGTTCATCGCGCTAACTTATTTGCCAAACTGGGTGTCAGTAATAATGTTGAGTTAGCCAAGCTGGTATTGAATCTATGATGCAGCGTTTGATTATGCTGTTGGCATTATTGTTTATTTATATTACTGCCGCTTTCTGTTTATGGTCCGTTGGCACTCAGCTGGTTGACCGGCCTTTACAGGCGATGCTGCTGTTCCCTTTTGGTCTGCGTATGGGCATTTTATTACAAAGCCCACGGCAATACTGGCCGGGAATTTTGCTGGGTGACGCATTACTCTGGTGGCTGTTAACTGATCAGTTTGGCTATTCTTATAGTCTGTTATGGACAGCTATTCCTTTGTTATTGGCGACGACCTTATTGGCGGTTGTTGCTTCTCCTTGGTTATTACACCACCAGAAAAATGACAGCGAATGGAAATGGCCCTTGATGCAGGGCGCAGTCATTATTGGTGCTGCATTGATACAGGCGTTGGGGTGGCAAATTGCCAGTAAACAAGGTGCGATGGCGCTATTGTTGGGGCTGGTTGGTGGCTTTACGATTGCGCCGATTTGTCTGCTATTGTGGCATTACCTGGCGCGCCAGATCTGGACTCCACTCGAACCGGGGCTGATTCATAAACCGATTAACCTGCGTTTGAACCACATCATGTGGTATCTGCTGCTGTTTGCGTTGAGTATTTGGTTGCAACACCATATTACCGAGTCGGATTTGTATTTATTCGCGCCTTTTTGTCTGGCGATTCCCATTGTATTTATGTCCTACCGCTATGGCTGGCAAGGGGCGGTGGTGGCCACTTTGCTCAATGGCATGGTGTTATTAATTATTACTCCGGCGGAGTTAGATTCACACCGTGATTTGCTGTTATCACTCTTGGCGCAAAGTTTGACCGGCTTATTACTGGGCGCGGGAATTCAGCGACAACGAGAGCTGAATCAACAACTACAAATGCGGCTGAATGAAAATCGCGAATTAGCCAAAGCCCTGGTCGTGGCTGAGGAACATGCGCGCCGTGATGTCGCGCGTGAACTGCACGACGAGGTTGGGCAGACGGTAACAGTTATCCGTACTCAAGCCAGTATAATCAATCGATTAAGCACTCAACCTCAAATTTCGGCCAGTGCCGAAATGATAGAAATACAGGCTTTGCGTGTTTACGACGGTGTTCATGATATTTTAGCGAAATTATGGCCCGCGGCATTAAATAATCTGCCCTTGTCAGCTGCTATTGCGGCATTGATACGTGAATTGATTCCACAGGATCAATCGGTCGTTGGCGTGCTTAATTGGCAGCTTGATGACTATCCGATGGATGAAACCCTGAAAATCACGCTATATCGGGTCTGTCAGGAGGGGGTCACTAATGCCTATCGTCACGGTGCCGCTAGCCGAATTGAAATTAATGCCCAGCAGGTGGGCCAGCAGATAATACTGACGATTCGTGATAATGGAAAAGGTGTCGATTTAGCGACATTAACACCAGGCTATGGGTTAAGAGGCATGCAGTCACGAGTCAGTGCTTTGGGGGGAAGTTTTACGTTGAGTGTTGATAATGGCACCTGTTTAAATGTGATCTTGCCCGCAAATTCTTTGCCAGCTAATGAAAACTAAGAAATATTCTCGTTTTCGACCGGTGTTTTTCTCAGTGTTTTTACGCTCACGAGGAACATGATGACTCTACTTGAAAAATTTTCTGAGGTTCACATGTGGTCTTTCCTCAAAAGTCGCGATAACGTGCCACCAGTGACGGATCAAGCGCAAATCGATTCGTCTTATAAATACTGGCGTATTCAATTAATGTGGACGATGTATATCGGCTACGCAGCTTTCTATTTCACCCGTAAAAGCTTCAACTTTATTATGCCCGCTATGCTCAGTGATTTAGGGCTGACGATGTCAGATGTCGGGATCTTAGGTACGCTGTTTTACATCACCTATGGCTGCTCTAAATTTATTTCGGGTATGATCAGTGACCGCTCAAATCCACGTTATTTTATGGGGATCGGTTTGGTCATGACTGGGATTATAAATATCCTGTTCGGTATGAGCTCTTCGCTATTGGTATTTGGCTCATTGTGGATCATCAATGCCTTCTTCCAGGGTTGGGGCTGGCCACCTTGTTCTAAAATACTCACCAGTTGGTATTCCCGTTCAGAACGTGGCAGTTGGTGGGCAATGTGGAATACATCGCATAACTTTGGTGGTGCATTAATTCCCTTACTCGTCGGTTTTATTTCTCTGCACTTTAGCTGGCGTTACGGCATGATTATTCCTGGCATTATCGGTGTCGTGATCGGTTTACTGATGTGCTGGCGGTTACGTGATAAACCCAGCACCATGGGGCTGCCAAGTGTGGGCAAGTGGCGCAATGATGCCATGGAGTTGGTGCAGGAATCTGAAGGTCAGGGGCTATCAAATAAAGAAATCGTGAAACGTTATGTATTAACGAATAAATACATTTGGCTTCTGGCGGTCTCTTATGTACTGGTTTATATCGTTCGTACGGCGATCAATGACTGGGGTAACCTCTATTTGACGCAAGAGAAAGGCTATTCATTAATGACAGCCAACTCGGCAATTTCATTATTTGAGGTGGGCGGGTTTATTGGTTCGTTAGTCGCAGGTTGGGGGTCAGATAAGTGGTTCCGGGGGAATCGTGGGCCGATGAACCTGATATTTGCGATTGGTATTTTCCTTTCTGTTGCATCCCTGTGGATTATGCCGGGCGTCAGTTATGTCTTGCAGGCGGGTTGTTTCTTCGCGATCGGCTTCTTTATTTTTGGCCCACAGATGTTGATTGGTATGGCTGCTGCTGAATGCTCACATAAAGATGCGGCGGGTGCTGCCACCGGTTTTGTTGGGTTATTCGCCTACTTAGGTGCGGCTTTATCAGGCTACCCTATTGCTCGCATAATGGAGATTTGGCACTGGAATGGTTTCTTTGTGGTCATTTCCATTGCTGCCTGTTTATCTGCTTTCTTCTTACTGCCATTCTTACGGGCGCAATCGCCGCAATTGAAACACGCTGAAGCTTGATTTTTATTCAGTTGATTCAGTTTTAACCGTGGGTGATGCTTTTAACAACAGTCACCCGCGGGTTGCTAAAAAGTGATTGACGGCCCAAAGTCGTAGCAGTAAGATGCGCCCCAATTCGGCGAGTAGCGCAGCTTGGTAGCGCAACTGGTTTGGGACCAGTGGGTCGGAGGTTCGAATCCTCTCTCGCCGACCAAATTTAAGAACCCTGACAGCAATGTCAGGGTTTTTTCGTTTTTATCTTTCTGTGCCGCAATGGCATTTTATTCAATCTCAATGATACCTAGTCTGATTTTATCTAATATTATATTTCTCATTTTTATGGGTATATATTTTTTATTGCCATAACATATTATGTTCCTTTTATTTCATTGACTTTATTTTATTTAAATAGGTTAATTGATGTTGGTTTGTCTTTTAATTTAAATAGGATTTATTTCATGAGGTTGAAAGTAATAAATAATTGTAGGTCAAAAGGTAATAATAAAATATGGATAATAAGAATGTTATTATCTTTTCGGTTTTTTATATCTGTTCTCTCTTTTTCTACCTATGCTGAAATTAACTACCCCGCCGCATTAGCAATACTCGGTTCTTCAAATAGCACACCATGCCTATTCATCAAGCATGTAGAGTTGATTAATGTTGATGCTTTTCTTAATCCAGGACTTTTACTACAGAAAGTAAAGCAGAGCCAAGGCAATTGTTTGGATGAGGAAGGGCTATCGTCCTTGCGTAAGACACTCCAAGGGCAATTGGTCACGGAGGGTTACATCACCTCAGATGTGGCTTTCCCCCAAAATAGCTATGTGGACGGGACGTTATATCTGACCTTAATTCCTGGCCGTGTAAGTGGTATTGAACATCATGAAGATAGCCATGGTTATGCCCAGTTAAATACGGTTCTCCCCATTAGGCAGGGTGATTTGGTTAATTTGCGCCATCTTGAACAGGGGTTAGATAATTTACAGCGCTTGCCTTCAGTCAGTGCCACGATGGATGTGGTGTTGAATCGTGAAGATTTAAGCAGTCAGATTTGGGTTAATCATCAGCAATCCCGTTTCTGGCGGATCAATACTTTCTTTGATAATTCCGGACATTATGCCTTTGGTCGTTATCGTACTGGGGCCACGTTATTTTTTGATAATCTATTATCCTTGAGTGAATTAACTTATTTCTCGGCCAGCCGTGAGTTAGATAATCATCCTGAGAAAGGTAATAGTCACTTGATTCTGCATCATTCTGTTCCTTTTGGTTATTGGTTATTGAGTCTGACGGGGAGTCAGGGAACCTACTATCAGTCCTTGCCGGTGGGTAATACCGCATTTAAATATCAAACGCACTGGCGATCGTTGGATATACAAATTCAACGGTTGCTGATGCGAGGATATAACTACAAAACACTAGGATACTTGGGTGCATTAATTCGAAAATCAAACCGTTTTTTTGCTGATATAGAACTGCAGATTCAGCGGGTGGATACGGTTGACTGGCAACTCGGGCTGCAATATCTCTATTATACCCACTGGGCGACGATTAGCGGTGGTGTTAATTATCAGCAAGGGGCCTCTTGGTTTGGTGCGCGCCCATCGCGGCGGAGTGAGGCATTTACCGTGACCAGGCTGATGAATGTTACCGCGTTATTGGATATCCCTTTCATGTTGGGTCAGCAACGTTTTCATTATCAATCGGCATTTAATCAACAATACACTCATTCAAATCTCCCGGCACAGGATCACTTTTCTATTGGAGGGCAACATTTAGTACGCGGATTTTCCTCGGAGAATGCGCTGACTGGGCCGCAAGGTTTTTTTTTAAAAATGATATTGCCTGGATAAATCAACGAGTTGCCAGCCAGCTGTATGTTGGTGTGGATTATGGCGAGGTGAGAGGAAAAGGGCGGCGATTTTTATCAGGTAAGCGCTTAGTCGGCGGTGTTTTGGGTGTTCGGGGCCGTTATCATAAATTTGGATATGACTTTAATATTGGTTTACCACTTGATAAGCCAGATGGACTGAATGCTGATCCTATGGTGTTAGGTTTTATGGTGAACTGGCAATATTAGTTTATCTATAATGGATAAACATAATTCATATATATGCTCTTTTTCTTTAATGTTGTCATTATGTATTAATTGGCTGGGTATTAAAATCAGATTATTATTCTTAATATAGGCTGGCGAGTTTATTTTTTCATGTGGTTACATCAGTAGATATAATGTCATTGATGCCGATTTTGATTAAAAAATAATGAAAGCCTGATTATTAGTGCTTTCAGCACTTTGGATCTACGCTATAAAACATTAGAAGACAAAGCTGGTTTACTGCACGGGGGAATCGAGGTAATGCAGACCCTAAAGTCAGAGATAAAGCGGATTGTTTATCTTACGTTTCATGAGATGCACTGATTTGGTGCGCCATGATGGTGCGCGATGGCGGAGGGCTCTGTCCTCTCTTGGTTGGGATGAGTGACTGAGCCAAGATTGTGCTTTTTTAACAGCACGCAAAATGTTTGAGATTCCGGCTGTATGTGACAAGGTTCACGTCACATATCGGCTGTCACAGTCCCATTTCTCTCTATTTTCTATCGTTATTACAAAAAAATCTGAACAGATATACATCATTTGGTAACAAAGTTTTTTTGTTTTTCACTGGATGTTACAACTGCTTTATTTTCATTAGCCAGTTAATGCAGCTAGCTTATTGCTGGTAGCATAAATTTTAATGCTGATAATGTTAACGAGAAGTTTTTTTTATGTTTGCATGCTGTTTCTCATTGTCTCGATAAATCCACTCAGACCGTATTGACGTTGCCACCAACTGTTGCCAAATTGGTACCCTCAGGGGTAGCTATGGAGAGCAATTTGGGGTGATTTATTACACTCAATATTGCCGTCGCGATAACATTTATCCGGCATCTCAATCCCCCATCCCTGCGATAAATTGGCCAAAACGGAACAGTCCACTGACTAAAAAATTATAGGGACTGGCCGTACACACAACACACATCACCATAATGGAGCACAAGCGATGACGATTTCCTTGGGAAAAACAGGGATACTGAAATTCGGTATTGGGCTGATTGCACTGACCGTAGCGGCCAGTGTACAAGCGAAAACATTGGTATATTGTTCTGAGGGTTCTCCGGAAGGTTTCAACCCGCAGCTGTTCACCTCTGGCACGACTTATGACGCAAGTTCAGTTCCTATCTATAACCGTCTGGTTGAATTCAAGCTCGGGACTACCGAAATTGAACCCGGTCTGGCTGAGAAGTGGGAAGTGAGTGAAGATGGTAAAACTTACACTTTCCACCTGCGTAAGGGGGTGAAGTGGCAAGATAATAAAGACTTCAAACCGACTCGCGATTTCAATGCTGACGATGTGATTTATTCATTCATGCGTCAGAAAGATGATAAACATCCGTACCATAAAGTGTCTGGCGGCAGCTATGAATACTTCCAGGGTATGGGTATGGGTGATTTGATCACCAATATCGTTAAAGTTGACGACAACACGGTGCGCTTCGAGTTGGCGCGTCCAGAATCGCCATTCCTGGCTGACCTGGCAATGGACTTTGCGTCAATTCTGTCTGCCGAATATGCTGACAACATGCTGAAAGCCGGCACACCGGAAAAAGTCGATTTGAACCCTATCGGCACCGGCCCGTTCCAGTTGCAACAGTATCAAAAAGATTCCCGCATCCTGTACAAAGCATTTGATGGCTACTGGGGCACCAAACCGAAAATTGATCGTCTGGTCTTCTCTATTACCCCAGATGCATCTGTCCGTTACGCGAAATTGCAGAAAAATGAATGTCAGGTTATGCCGTACCCTAACCCGGCTGACATTGCTCGCATGAAAGAAGACAAAACCATCAACTTGATGGAGCAACCGGGTCTGAACGTCGGTTACCTCTCTTTCAACGTTGAGAAAAAGCCACTGGATAACGTCAAGGTTCGCCAGGCGCTGACCATGGCCGTTAACAAGCAAGCGATTATCGATGCGGTTTATCAAGGTGCTGGCCAGGCGGCCAAGAACCTGATCCCACCAACTATGTGGGGCTACAACGATGATGTGAAAGATTACGCTTATGACCCTGCTAAAGCGAAAGAGCTGCTGAAAGAAGCCGGCCTGCCAGATGGTTTCGCCATCGACCTGTGGGCAATGCCTGTTCAGCGCCCGTACAACCCAAATGCACGTCGTATGGCTGAAATGATCCAGTCTGACTGGGCGAAAGTGGGCGTGAAAGCCAAAATTGTGACTTACGAGTGGGGCGAATACCTCAAGCGTGCCAAAGACGGCGAACATGAAACTGTGATGATGGGCTGGACTGGGGACAATGGGGACCCGGATAACTTCTTCGCCACTCTGTTTAGCTGTGATGCGGCCAAACAAGGTTCTAACTACTCCAAGTGGTGCTATAAGCCGTTTGAAGACGTGATCCAGCCAGCGCGTGCTGAGTCTGACCATGACAAACGTGTCGCACTTTACAAACAAGCTCAGGTTGTGATGCATGATCAAGCGCCAGCGCTGATTGTGGCTCACT